>JANQGB010000795.1 GCA_028277545.1 Phycisphaerae bacterium
AACATCATGGCCGACAATACCAACGCCTGGTGTGCCGACCACTGCATCGCCACCGACCTGGTGCCTGGTGTGCTGTTTGCCAACCGCCCTCTGCGGCTCGAGGACCCCGATCTGGAAGACATCGCCCCCACGGTCTTGAACCAGTTCGGCGTGCCCGTGCCGGAGCAGATGAAGGGACGTGACGTGTTCGCGGCACAGTCGCTGGCCGAACTTGCCAAATAGGGAGACACATTTATGGCTGTTAAGATCAAACTGGAAAAGGATCTTTACGAACGTGTCCGCAAGATCGCCGAGGCTGCCGGCTACTCGACGCCGGACGAGTTCATCGTTCACATGATCGAAAAAGAGCTCTCCGCGCTGGAGAGCACCGACGGTGATGAGGACGTTACCGATCGCCTGCGCGGTCTGGGATACATCGAGTGATACTGTCCCACTGTGTTGCCGGCGTCGTGTGGCACCAGCCTCCAGCCGGCGAGTGCAGTTAGTGTGTGGCACCGGCTTCCAGCCGGTGAGGGCAGTTAATGTGTGGCACCGGCTTCCAGCCGGTGAGAGCAGTTAATGTGTGGCAGTACCGCTTTCCAGCCGGCGTGAACCACGGCCGGCGGACCGGAGTCAGCGGGACTGCTCTTCCGCCGGTTGAGATGGATTGCAGAGCCTTGAGTACGCTGTCGGGATGAACTGCACGCCACCGGATACCAGGCGCCGTAGCCCGGCGCGCTTTGATCACTAAGAGGCAGCACGAACGCCCATGTGGACGATCAACCGAGCCCTGATGGCGATCTTCGACACCGCCTACGCCCTGCTGGCGGCCCTGCATCCGGTCGTTGCCTTGGTTCTGGTCTCCGGTCTCTTCGGCGTGGTGGCCCTGATCGTGGTCCGCTACTGCTCGCACCAGGATGCGATCGGTCGGATCAAGGACCGGGTCAAGGCCAACCTGCTGTCCATCTGGTTATACAAGGACGAGCTGCGGGTCATGTTCCTGGCGGTCCCCCGAATCGTCTGGGGAGCCTTGAAGCTGCAGGGGCACATGCTGCCGCCGCTGCTGGTCATGCTGGTGCCCATGATCCTGATCTGTTCGCAGATGGCGGCCTGGCACGAGTGGCGCCCGCTGGCGGTCGGCGAACGTGCCCTGCTGAAAGTCACCATGAGCCCCACCGCCGCCGACGCCGCCTTGAGCGTCACCCCCCAGCTGCCGCCCGGCGTCACGCTGAGCCACCGGGTTCGCTCCCCCAAGACCAAGGACGTCTGCTGGTACGTTCAGGCTACCGAGCCCGGGCGGCACACGATCTCCTTCCCAATGGGCCAGGAGATGGTCAGCAAGGAGTTGGTCGTCGGCGACGGCTTCGAACGGGTCAGCCCTGTCCGCCACAGCGGCGGTTGGATCGACTCCTTCCTTTACCCCTGCGAAGAACCCCTGCCGGACAACTCGGCGATTCGCTCCATAGCCGTAACCATGCCCCCGGTGGACTCCTGGTTGTTCGGATCCGCCTGGTGGATCGTCTGGTTCCTGGTCTTCTCCATAACCATCGCCCTGATCTTCAAACCCTACTTCAACGTCAAGTTCTGAGCGGCCGCTCCCAGTGCGGAAGCATCATGACTGCGGCGCAAACTTCCCCCCTGTGCGCATGTCGACGCACGAAGTATGGTCAAGCCGGATTCCAACGGATCGGCATTCCCAACCGCATCGGGCAGGTCTCTGTTGCCCCGGCAGTGAGAGAAGCTCGACAGGCCCGCCCCGGCCGAGCAGCCGGCGCGGGCCCGTGTGTTCCTGCTCGATGAGCGTGGCCGCCCGGCGCGAACCCGTCGAGCAGATGGCTCACCCGTTTGTTACGGACAAGTCAAGGCGGCGCACCACTGCCACGCCCTGAATGGGCGGAGGCAAGTGGCCACGGGTGGAGTGAAACGGAACCCGTGGGTGCGTCCGCGCCCCAGCAAATCTCCGCCCCGGAGGGACGGAGGAGAAATCACCCTGCACGCTACCGACAGTCGTCGATAGGCCACGCCGCTTGACTCTTTTCCTGTGCCCCTCAGGGGCACGACGGGGAGTAGGGGCTGGCCCTTTCGACGGGCTGCGCTCTGCCCGTGGCTACGCGCCCGCGCCCCTGCCGGGGCGGGAACGGCCGGCTCCGTTCATCTCGTCCTTCGCAAGTCGCGCAGGCCGCTTCCTGCTCGGGCTGCCGGGTGTATCCTGTTCCACGGTTCAGGAATGACTACGGCGCGTCAAAGGAGACGTCCAGCAGCGAGGACTTGGTTGCATTCTGCCAGATCGGTGTCACCGCTATATCGCTGGCGAAAGCCACCGCCACGTCCGTGTCCGGACCTGCGCTGCGGCTGGAGTAGTCGCCGCTGTACAGGTAGCGCGTCACGCCGGCGGCCTCGCCTTCGACGGCGTCGAAGTCCATCGGCAGCGGGTCGCAGGCCAAGGGCACCACCCGCACCGCCGGCGACACGGTGGTGGACAGGGGGAAGTTGACGTTCCAGATGGTGCCCTGGTGGTTGTCCAGGCGGACGAACTGTGGCAAGAGGCCGGATACCCAGGCCTGCGCCCGGTCCCAGTCCACCTCGACGTCCCGGCGCACGTACTGTGAGAAGGAGACCGCCCCGCAGCCCATAATGGACGCCTCGCGGGCCGCCGCCACGGTGCCCGAATAGAAGACATCCACGCCCAGGTTCGCTCCGCGGTTAATGCCGGCCAGCACCCAGTCCACCGGCTCGCTCACCAGCTTGGTGAGCGCCAGCCGGACACAGTCCGCCGGGCTGCCATCGCACACGTGGACCGGCCCCAGGCCGGCGTGGTCCGTCAGCTCCACGGCGATCGCTTCGTTGTAGGTGACCGCATGACTCTTGCCCGAGTGCGAGCGCCGCGGCGCAGCCACCGTCACCTTCCCGAACGGCTCAACCGCGGCCTTCAGAGCCGCCAGACCTCCGGCGTCGTATCCATCATCGTTGGTGAGTAGAAAGTGCATTATCGCCCCGTCTCCTCGGGCACCATTCCTCGTAGCCTGCGGTGGTCAAACAGGTTTGCCCGCTGCACGGGCAAATCGTACATTTTCAGCGTTTGAGAGGTAACCTAAACCACCTAAGCCACACAGGCAAACCGCCGGGCCGCCGACCACAACCAGGGGAGACAGGCGATGGCTGCTTTTGAGACCCGCCGAAAGAACGAACCCCTGCTCTTACCCGATCACGCACCCCGGGTCCGCGTTACAGCAGGGGCGGGAACCGCGGCCCAAAAGACCCGATATCTGCGACGCCCGGTAACCCTGATCGGTTCGCAGACTAACGCTACCATCAGGCTCCGGCGTCCCAGGATCGAGCCGGCCCACTGCGTGATCGTCAACACGGGATCGGAGGTCCTGCTCAAGGATCTGCACAGTGCCTCGGGTACCTACTGCAACGGGCAGCGCGTCGATCTGACCCGCCTCCAGGACGGCGACCTGCTGCAGGTGGCGGGCACCTCCATCCAGGTGGCCATCCAGACCTGCCGGGCGATGGGCAGCGACGAGCCGGCGGACCGCGAGTACACCAGACTTGTACATCCATTGCTCCTCCAAGCGGCGGATCGGCCGGATCCCTGGACCATTGAGGACAACTGCACCGTCCTGGGCAGCCACGATGCCGCCGGTCTGTACCTTGACCACGTGGGGATCTGCCCGGCTCACGCCCTGGTGTTTACACTCAACGGTGGCCCCGCATTGTTTCGGCTGGCCAGCGAGCCCGCGTTAAGCCTGAACGGCCTGCCCGTCGAGTTGACGCCGCTGAATACAGGCGACGCTCTCGAACTGGGCGGGTGCCTGCTGGCGGTGACCCGCCCGGATCGACACAGCTCGACCGGTTCGCCGCCGGACGAGCCGCCTGGCCGGCCTTCTTCCCCCTCCGGCGATGTCCCCGATCCTACGGCCGAAGCCGGGTCTGTTACGCCGCTCGCAGAAGTCGAAGAGATTCAGCGCGAACTCGACACTCTGCGGGCGGACGTGGCCGCCTCCTGGCGCAAAATCAACGACTGGCGTGAGACCGGGCCTCGCTCCCAGGACGATTGCGAGCGCGAACTGGCTGAGAGAGAGGCGGAGCTGGAACTTCAGGACGCCACGCTCCGGGGCAGGCTGCACGATCTGACCGGGTACCAGGAGGAGCTGGCCCAGAAGGATCGGGACCTCCACGCCGCCCGGCGCGAGCTCGAGGGGCAGCAGGAATTGATGGAACGGCAGCGCGCGGAACTCGACGAGCGCGAACGCGCAATAGAGGAACGCGAAGATTCCGTCCTGGCCAGAGAGAAGCAGGTTGCCCGTCGCGAACGCCTGGCCGACGCCGCCTGGCTCGATCGTTCTTCGAAGGCTATCTCAGACGATGGCCACAGCGCGGCGCCAGCCGATGAACATCCATCCCTCCAGGCTGACGCGCACCACTGTTTGATCGGCGTCAAAGTCGGCTCTATGGCGCGTTTGGGATCGGGAGGCCCGTGATTCGGGCCTCGAACACAACGGCCCCGTCGACCAAACCCTGGCAGTCTGCCGCGATGCGCCGAGGCTTGTTCTCTATCTGATGGCAGACGAAGAACAGGCGCGACGGCGGTGTCACCGCGTCGCGGAACTTGCAGCGATCGACCCCGCCAAAGGCCACGAAGCCCTGGTACTCGTGGACGTACTTACAGGTGAAGGCGGCCAACTGCGCTGCCGTCTCCAGCATGAGCACGCCAGGGAAAATCGGCCGGCCGGGAACGTGCCCGCGGACCCACCAATCGTCCTCGCGAACGTCGCGATAGGCGATGGCCACCGCTGCCTCGCGGTCCAGGTGGACTATGCCGTCGAGCTGCATGAACTCGTACCGGTGCGGCAGCCGCTCGTAGATCGCCTCGCGCGTGTATACGACCTGGCTCAGATCGACCTTGCCTAAGTCGTATAGCAGTTGCGGCGGCACAGCGACAAGCCCCGGGAAGGGTCTGCTCGAACGAGACATACCCCAACCCCGTTAACGGGGGCGAGGCAACAGGCGCGACGAAAAGGCTGCTGGGAGCCGTCCTACGGAGCGGCGTCGGCCGAGCGCACTTCCAGGATCTTCTTGCGCACTTCCTGGGCGGCGGCCTTGATATCCTGCATGGACTTGCGAACCCGCGTGCCAGCGGCTTTGTTCCCACCGGTGGCCTTGGCGACGTCCTCAGCGGCCGCCTCGACAAGTTCGCGCAGCTTATCGTATTCCTCCATGATTCAGCTCCTGATGGCCTGGGTCGTTGGGAGCGGCTTCGTCACCAACCGCCTCCCGCGCCGGCGAGTCTATCACCGGGCCGGCGGGCTCGCAAAGGGATTCTTCCCGAAAAACGCCCTGGTGACCCGAAAAAGAGGGTTTTTTCGGGCCACGAGATAGAAGAGCCATAGGCGGCACACTCCTCCGCCTCGGGGCTAAAGGCGATAATATATTATACAGACATAGATTGCGCGAGGTTTCCGCCTGGAATGGCTGGCGCGGGCAGTCGGATCGCGGTTTGCCGGCGGGCAACCACGACCAAAGATAGCCCGCAGGGCAGCGGCACGCGGCCCAGGAGATGGCGCTCGGCACCGAAGACCGCCTCCAGCGCGCGGTTTACGGGTGCTGGCGGCACGTGAAGATCGGTTTGGCGCGCCGGAACGGTCCACTTGCTGGCCAGGCGGCTCATTGCGGCCGGCGCAAACAGCAGCGAGTTGCAGTAGGACAGAAGTTCGACAGCCACGGGAAGTGGTTCAAACAATGCCGAGAGGCCGGCTCTGGCGTAT
>JANQGB010000370.1 GCA_028277545.1 Phycisphaerae bacterium
GGTTGACATGCCGGAGCATCGCCTCGCTGGGTTCGACGGCCGTGACCTGCCAGCCGGCAGCGGCCAGGCAGCGCGAGAAGATGCCCGTGCCCGCGCCCACGTCGGCTGCCCGGCGGCCGTCCGGCTGACCGGCTTCCGCGGCCAGCGCTGCCAGCACCTCCCGCGGATATCCCGGACGATACCGGGCGTAGTCCTGGGCGCAGTGGTCGAATTCGCGTTTCACTGGCATCCTGCGGGTATCTCGCTCGAGATTGGTCCGCCGGTGGTGGTCACCATTGTTCCCGTCTGCGTGTTGTCCGGCGACGTTTCCACTATACTGTCGCGTTTGCAGTTGGCCCATGGAAGAGCCTGGATGAGCGAACAGAAGTACATCCGAAACTTCGGCATAATTGCCCACATTGACCACGGCAAGAGCACCCTGGCCGACCGGCTGCTCGAACACACCGGGGCCGTCTCGCGCCGGGACATGAAAGAGCAGTTGCTCGACGACATGGAACTCGAGCGGGAGATGGGCATCACCATCAAGGCCAACCGGGCCACCGTCACACACACGCACAAGGGGCAAGAGTATCAGCTCAATCTCATCGACACGCCAGGGCACGTCGACTTTCACTACGAAGTGTCCCGGGCGATGGCCGCCTGCGAGGGCGTTCTGTTGCTGGTGGACGCCACCCAGGGCGTGCAGGCCCAGACCGTGGCCAACGCCTACCTGGCGGTCGAGGCGGACATCGAAATCATCCTGGTGATCAACAAGATCGACCTGCCGGGCGCGAGTCCGGAGGACACGGCCCTGGAGGTGGAGCAGGTGCTGGGGCTGCCGGCCCACGAAGCCATCTTTACCTCGGCCAAGACCGGCGAAGGCATCGCCGAGCTGCTGGACGCCGTTGTTGAGCGTGTCCCACCGCCGACAGGCGTCCGCGAGGCACCGCTTCGAGCCCTCATTTACGACGCCAAGATGGATATCCACCGCGGTGTGGTCAACCACATCCGCGTGGTGGATGGGCAGGTCAAACGTGGTGACAAGATCAACCTCATGGCTCGCGGCAGCGAGCACATCGTGACGGAAGTGGGCCGGTACTTCCCGAAGCCTCAGGCCGTCGAGTCGCTGGTGGCCGGTGATGTCGGCTACCTGTTTGCCGGTATCAAGACCCTGGCCGACCTGCGCATTGGGGACACAGTCACCCTGAGCTACACGCCCGCCGAAGAACCGCTGCCCGGCTACGAACCCCCCAGGCAGATGGTCTTCTGCGACTTTTACCCGGGCGCGGGCACGCAGACGCCCGAGTTGCGCGAGGCCCTCGAGACCCTCTGGCTCAACGACTGCTCCTTCACCTACGAGACGGTCACCTCCGACGCGCTGGGCATCGGCTTCCGCTGCGGCTTCCTGGGCCTGCTGCACATGAAGATCATCCAGGAGCGGCTGGAGCGCGAGAGCGACGTGAACGTCGTGCAGACCGCCCCCACGGTGACCTTCGAAGTCGTAACCAATGACGGCAAAGCACTGCAGATATCTTCGCCAAGTGAGCTGCCGGACATGTCGGCCGTGACCGAGATTCGCGAGCCCTTCGTCAAGACACAGCTCATTGTGCCGGCCGAGTCCGTCGGTAACGTCATGCAGCTCTCGCTGGACCGCCGCGGCGTACAGAGAAAGAGCGAGTACCTCTCGCCCACCCGGGTGCTGTTCACTTATGACTTCCCGCTCAGCGAAATCCTCTACGACTTCTATGACAAGCTAAAAAGCGCCACCCGCGGATACGGCACCATGGACTACGAGTTCACCGGCTTCGCCGGCGGTGACCTGGTCAAGCTGGACATCCTGGTCAACAACGTGGCCATCGACGCCCTCTCGGTCATTGTGCACCGCGACAAGGCCATGCAGCGCGGCCGGCGGCTGATCATCCGCCTCCGCCGCCAGATCGACCGCCACCAGTTCGAAATCCCCATACAGGCGGCCGTCGGAACCCGCGTCATCGCCCGAGAGACGATCAAGGCCTTCCGCAAGAACGTAACTGCCAAGTGCTACGGCGGTGACATTACCCGCAAGCGCAAGCTCCTCGAGAAGCAGAAAGAGGGCAAGAAGCGCATGAAGATGGTGGGTAACGTCTCCATCCCTCAGGAAGCCTTCATGGTGGTTCTCGACCCTGGCGACTAATGCGCCAGACAGACCTTCCTCCCTGTCCCGGGATGGGACCTTGGCAGGGAACGATCGCCACACAACTGGTCCGCCAAGCGGAACCTACCGGGCTAGCGCCCCGGCCTGGCACCCCGGAGAGTCGCAGCCTCCAGGTTGCAGGAGCCGGATCGATGCGCGTAACGGCTCTGCCTGCTTCAGCAACTGCTGTCCGCCTGGCTCAGCGGCTGCTGCCCGATTGCGACGAACCAGCGCTCGGCCCCACGGGCCTCTCCTGCGGCGCCTTGCCGGGCATGAAGCCGCCCGGCTCATCGTCGCAGGGTTCCATCGTGAGGTCTTCCAGGGATGGAGTGGTGACCGGCCAGCAGGCGATGGAATCCTCGTCGACGCGACCGGTAACGAAGACGCGGTCGCCGATGAAGTAGTCGCCTGTCAACCTGACGGCGTAGCCACCCCCGCTGTCGGGGTGGAACAGGATGCAGCTCTGCGGTCCCCAGCCCAGCGTGCCGCACTCTGACACGCACTCCGCAATTGTGTTGTATTCCAGGGCGGCGAGAACTATCGGAAAACACATCAGGGATTCCTCGTTCACCGCACCAGTTACGTAGACGCGATCGCCCGGGAAGAATCCACCCGTGTTGTCCACGGCGAAGCTGTCTCCGTGGTCGCCATGGAACATGATGCAGGACTGCGGACCCCAGCCCAGCGTGCCGCATCCGGAGAAGCACTCCGCGATGGTGTTGTTCTCGATCTCCGCCATGGTGATCGGGAAGCAGGAAGTAGACTCATCGTTGACCTGGCCGGTGACGAAGACTCTATCCCCCGGAATGAAACCGCCGGTTTCAGACAGCAGAAAGCTGCCCCCGCTGTCGGCCTGAAACAGCGTGCACCCCTGCGGACCGATACCCAGGCTGCCGCCACCGGCGAAGAAGACAGGTTCTTCGGTCAAGATTTCCTCGGCAGAGCCTACGTCTTCCGGAGAACCCAGGTTCGCCGGACGCGACGGCGCTTCCTGGCCGGTTATCTCGGGTCCCCCCAGAGGCTTCCCGGCCTCAGCCGGACCGCCCGCACGGTCCTCCGCCGCCGCAATCGGGAGAAACGACACCACCCCCAGGAAGCAGCACAGACTGATCACCTGACGTTTCATGACAACTCTCCTCTAACGCGTGTTGGCCCACTGACACCCTGGGGGGTGGCACCGAACGAGGCGCGGGCCAACAGCCTACGGCCCGAGTTGACGGAGCCCGCGCGCAACCGGCGTCGCGATCGTTCGATCACCAACCCACCCACCAAACAACGCTAAAACAGAAGACTCTGCGAGCACAGTCCGCGGAATTGCCTCTCCGCCAACATCACCACAGCGTCTGATGCATATGATTCCTGCCCATTGCGGAACGGTGACTAGTTCTTCAGTAACGCCCCGCAACGCCCCCCGCAACGGCCAAAGTTGTCCGATGTTGTTGGACTGGCAGATGAACACAACCAACGAACAGCGCCGTCCACGGTGGCCGGTCAGGGCATGAGAGCGCTGGGCAACCTGACGCCCAAGTTCGCTTCGTGACCGCGCTTTGGGTAGGCTGACTGCCAGGTCGGACGCCAGCCGGGCAGGCCGAGGCGTCCAGTGCGGCTGGCCAGAGGCCGGCTGCTTCACGGGGTATGGATTCTGGCGGGGCATTACAGAGCTGGTATGCGGTGAGAACGCCGGGTAGTCGACTCTTGGTCTATCTCGTCGCGGCAACCACCGTGACGGCATCTGGTGCTGTGGCGGAAATCCCCGCCGCGGGGCGAGAATCCCGCTCCTGGAGGGACGAGTTACGCACGCGCTTCGAGAGCGGGCAGGCGCAAACAGGCCTGACAATAGACTACCCCCTGGATGAGACGCTCTTCCCCCCAGAAATCGCGGCACCGACGTTTCGCTGGACGGACGCCGCGTCCGGCGCCAACACCTGGCTGGTCACGGTCGAGGTCGCAGACGGGATGCCAGGCGTGCAGGGTATCGCCCAGTCGCCGGAGTGGACGCCGCGGGAAGACGACTGGGAGAGCCTCAAGAGACGGTCGGTGGCTGGTGAAGCCCGACTGACGGTGCTCGGCTTCGCGCGCGACGACCGAAGCGCGCTCCTGTCCGGTGCCCAGGTCAGGTTCGGCACCTCGAGGGACGAGGTGGGCGCACCGCTTTTCTATCGCGAAGTCAACCTGCCGTTTAGCGACGCGGTCAAGGATCCGACAACCATCCGGTGGCGATTCGGCTCGGTCGCCTCCATGGAGCCACCTCCGATCGTGCTCGAGGGGCTGCCGGTATGCGGAAACTGCCACTCCTTCTCTACGGATGGCCGCCTGCTGGGGATGGATGTCGACTACGCCAACGACAAGGGCTCCTACGCCTTGACCCGCGTGAGCGAGGAGATCGTCCTTGGTAACCAGGACATCATCACCTGGAGCGACTTTCGCAGGGACGAACGGAACCCGACCTTCGGGCTTCTCTCGCAGGTTTCCCCTGACGGGGCGTACGTGGTCAGCACGGTGAAGGATCGCTCGGTCTTCGTCGCCCAGCCAGATCTGGCCTTCTCGCAGCTCTTCTTCCCTATTCGGGGCATCCTGGCGATCTATCAGCGAGAGAGCGGTACGTTTGCTCCGTTGCCCGGCGCCGATGATCCAACGTTCGTGCAAAGCAACCCCACCTGGAGTCCGGATGGAGAGACCATTGTATTCGCCAGGGCCAAGGCCCACCGGCTGGCCAGGGATGAAGGCAAGGTCCTGCTGACCCGTCAGGAATGCGAGGAGTTTTTGGAGGGCGGACAGACCTTCCAGTACGACCTCTATAGCATCCCGTTCAATGACGGTGCCGGTGGGACGCCGCAGCCGCTGGCCGGCGCCTCTGCCAACGGCATGAGCAACTACTTCCCCAAGTACTCGCCAGATGGGAAGTGGATCGTCTTCTGCCGGTCCAAGAGCTTCATGCTCCTTCAGCCGGACAGCGAGCTGTACATAGTCCCCGCCGGCGGAGGCCAGGCCCGGCGACTCCGCTGCAACACCGCCAGGATGAACTCGTGGCACAGTTGGTCGCCGAACGGCAAGTGGCTGGTCTTTGCCTCGAAGGCCAACTCGCCCTATACCCAGCTCTGCCTGACCCACATTGACGAGCAGGGACGCAGCACGCTGTTGCTCAATTCGCTGGTCCAGTTCGGCGCGCGCCTGGCGCTGGTCGGCGCCGCGGTGACGGGCATCATTGTGGCCATCCAGGATGCGCTGGCTGCGATCGATGAATTCTTGCTGAGAGTGGTCGACGGCATTGCGTCGCTGTTCGGTCGCGCGTCCGAGGAGGCGGACGCGTCCCTCGATCAGATCGAGGGTTCGGCCGCGGATAGCTTCGATGCGATCGACCAGGCTGCGTCCGACTCCGGCGACTCCATCTCCGAATGGATGAGCGATGCCGCCGATGCGATCCGAGCGGCTTTCGACAGTGCGATTGCTTGGGTGCGTGATGCATTCATAGGCCTCGGCGACGTGGTCGAGGGCATCCTTAATCGGATTGTTTCGCTGTTGAATGACGTGATCGACGCGGCGCGTCGGGCGCTTCGTGCGCTGTCGAGTGTGGGCGGGCGGTCCGAGGGAGGTCCGTCCTTCTCCGGCGGTGGCCATGTACGCGGGCCGGGGACGTCGACGAGCGACTCCATTCCCGCCTGGTTGTCGCGCAACGAATTCGTCATCAAAGCTGCTGCGGTGCGCAAGTACGGGCTTGCCGCGATGACCGCGATCAACAGCATGCGACTTCCGGTCGGTGGCATCCGCGGCTTTGCGATCGGTGGATTGGTGGACGGCTTCACGGCGACAGGTGGCGCAGCGCCGTCGTTAAGCGGGGTGGTTGAGGCCGCGCCGGCGCCGGCCGGCCGGCCGTTTTCCCTGACAATAGGTGGGGAGACATTTTCGGGACTGCTGGCGCCGGAGGATGTTGCTGAGAAAATGATCAGTTTTGCGACCACGCGTCAGATCCGCAGCACCGGACAGATGCCGAGCTGGTTCGAGGGATGACCGGCTTCACCGTCCTCGAGCTATCCGGCGTCGGCGTTCCGCCCTATTCCGCGCGCGGGTTGACGCAGACGCTCGATCCGATTCCGCAGGCAATCCAGCTGCGTCGAACCGTCAACGGCAACCTGTCGGATACATCCGATGACGTGATGCGCAAGTATGTTTCGACGATCTCAGGCAATGACCAGCAGCCGCCGGCGGTTGACGGGGTTTGGCCGGGCCGACTCCTCGTCGTGAGTTGCATCGTCGAGCTGGCCGTTTTCGGAACCATCCAGGAGCTGACGGAGGATACGACCGAGGGGCTTTTCGGCCGGCCGTACGTTCCGGGTTCGGTGCGCCACGAATCCGGCTTCACGTACTATCGCCCCTTGCTCACGATGCGCGTCCAGACCTTCAACATCAACCGGGATGAGTGGGGCGCCGTGGTTAGCTGGACCATGACGCTGGAGGAATTCTGATGCGCTTTATGTTCGCGTGGGTGGATGGTTCGGAAACCACATTCGGGCCTCAGCACCACGTTGAGGACGAGGCGATATTTGCGCTGGATGTCTCGCACGCGGA
>JANQGB010000375.1 GCA_028277545.1 Phycisphaerae bacterium
CGGGCGTGACACCGTCGAGGCAATTCGTAGCGGAATCCACTACGGCATACCGGGTGCGGTACGCGGCATCGTTGAGCAATACGCGACGCAGTTGAACCAGTGGCCCCAGGTGGTGGCGACGGGCGGAGAGCTGGAATCGCTGCTGGAGCGCTGCGACTTCATCGACACGCCCGTGCCCGACCTGACGCTGCTGGGCGTCGGTCTGGCGGCCGCCCGACACGCCCAGAAGCTGAAGGTGTCATGACCGAAACCGCAAGTCTGACCCGCTGTTTCCTGCTGACACCGGGAGGGGCAGGGGCGATTGCGGTTGTCCGGGTCGTGGGGCCTGCGGCGGTGGATGTAGTCGCCAGGATTTTCCAGCCAGCGAAGGGTGCCAGGGACGCCGCGCTCAACCCGCACCACCCCCAACGATTGCACTACGGGAACATAATCGTCGAATCTGAAATGCTGGACGACGTGATCGTCTGCACGTTCGTCGACCAGTCGCACCGCGTGGCGGTGGACATCAACACACACGGCGGCATCCGCGTCGTCGAACGACTGCTGATGGCGCTCCAGTCCCACGGCGTCGCGGTGGTATCCGGTGACGCGGCGTCCCGAGGTGCCTGGCCGGCGTCTGACCGAATCGACGCCGAGGCGATTGAGGCCATCACCACCGCCGGCACCCGGCGGGCGGTCGAGTTTCTGATGCACCAGCGCACCGCCTTGCCGGATCACCTGGCCCGGCTGGCTGCCCTGGCAGAGCGCGACGCCTCGGCCGCCCGGAGCGAACTGTGCCAGCTTCTGGACCAGGCACAGCGGGGTCGATTCCTGGTTGACGGGGCGACCATCGTGGTCTTCGGCCCTCCCAATGCTGGCAAGTCGACTCTGGCCAACCGGCTGTTCTGCGAACCTCGATCGCTGGTCGCACCCGAGGCCGGCACGACGCGAGACTGGGTGTCGGAGCCGACCGCACTTGCTGGCATCCCCCTGACGGTCGTGGATACGCCCGGCGTGGGGCCGATGGCCAATCCGGTGGACGAGCAGGCGGTGCGTCGCGGGATGGATCGCTGGGCCGAAGCGGACCTGGCACTGTTGGTGCTCGATGGCAGTGCCGCCTTGCCCGAGGCGTTCTTCGAGTGCCTGACAGGCACTGTCCGGCCAGAGACCGTCATGGTCCTGGCCAACAAGAGTGACCTGCCTCGTCGGTGGCGCGACCAGGAACTGGAGCCCCTGCCGGGAGGCCCTTGGCGCGGCGTCCTGGGAGTGTCGGCGCTGAATGGCGATGGTCTGTCGCTGCTCGAACGGCGAATTGTCGAGAGGCTGGAGGTCGAAGAGGGCCGCGACGCCCATCCCAGCCTGTTCACGCAGCGCCAGCGCGAGGTGCTGGCTCGAATCCTGGACTCGGAGACTCAGGCCGGGGCAGTTCTGGCTGACAGGCTCCGTTCAGAACTGGTACAAGCTTCGTAAGGACGGACTCAGTAGGTGCCGATAACCAGGTAGCTGTCGGATTGTCCCGCAGACGAACCGTTTGCGGCTCGAATGCCGTTTTTCCAGTTGAATGCGGGCGATTGCGTGGTTACAGTTTGACGGCACATCGCCTTTGGCGACCGAATAAAGTAGGTTCAGTGTGAATTGACTCGGAGCCCGTCCGGCCCCATGGCAAGTGGCGACGACTCACAGTTGGGACGGAAGTTGGTGGAGCGGAAACTCGCTACCGCCAACGAGGTCTCGCTTTGCGTCTCGCGCCAGCGGGAGTTGGAGGAGCAGGGGAGTCGGGTCTCGCTGTCCGAGCTGCTCATCGAAGCCGGCTATCTGACCAAGAGCCAGTTGAAACGGCTGGCCAAGTCGATGGACGACGACTCGATGTATCGCCCGGCCCAGCAGATTCCGGGCTTCCAGATTCTGGGCAAGCTGGGCCAGGGGGCGATGGCTACCGTCTTCAAGGCCAAGCAGTTGAGCCTGGACCGGATTGTCGCCATCAAGGTGTTGCCCAAGCGGCTGAGCGAGAACCAGGAGTTTGTAGACCGATTCTATCGCGAGGGTCGGGCTGCTGCCCGGCTGAACCATCCCAACATCGTCCAGGCCATCGATGTAGGCGAGGCGGACGGCTACCACTACTTCGTGATGGAATACATCGACGGCAAGACGGTTTTCGATCAGATATCGGCCGGTTCTCCCTACTCGGAGGCGGAGGCGCTTAGGATCGTCCTGCAGACCACCTACGCGCTGGAACACGCCCACGCCCGGGGCTTCATTCATCGCGACGTGAAGCCCAAGAATGTCATGATCACCAAGGAGGGCGAGGTGAAGCTGGCCGACATGGGTCTGGCCCGGGACATCCGCGACTACGAGACCGCCTCAGCCGAAGCGGGTCGTGCGTACGGAACGCCGTATTACATCAGTCCCGAACAGATTCGCGGCGAGATCAACATCGACTTCCGGGCGGACATCTACTCGCTGGGGGCGACCTTCTATCACATGGTCACCGGCCGCGTGCCGTTCGAGGGGCCGACGCCCTCGGCGGTGATGCATAAACACCTTAAGGAGCCGCTCGCCCCGGCCGACCACGTTAACACCAGCCTTTCCGCGGGGATGGGGGAAATCATCGAACTGATGATGGCCAAGAAACGGGACGACCGGTACCCCTCCACCAAGGAGTTGATTGCCGACCTCGAGGCCGTCACCGCCGGCGAGCCGCCATACCAGGCCCGCAAGCGTTATGACCAGGCCCTGCTCAAGAACCTGGCCTCCAGCGGCGAGACGGTCTCGTCCGCCACGGCTGAGGATCTTGACCCGCGCGTTGCCCGGACGGAGAAGCCGCTGGTCATCCTGCTGCTGTCCATCGCCCTGGCTGCCAGCATCCTGCTGAACATAGCCCTGCTGATCTT
>JANQGB010000392.1 GCA_028277545.1 Phycisphaerae bacterium
GTTGGCCTGTGCCTATCGCCTGGACATGCAGGCGGCGCGCGAAGCCGTAGCGGTGGCCGAAGCCCAGCTTGAAGAGGAGTATCGCCGCGTCTTCCCTACTCTTGAGGTTGGCGTGACCATGGAACGCGAGGAGCGGCGGCGCGAGGGCGGGCGGAAGCTCCTGGCGGATACTGCCCGGGCGTCGGTGGCCAACGGCGGCCTGACGGCACCGGACATCCAGCCGAAATCAGAGCGAGGCCAGAGTATGGCGACTGTGATCGGTCCGAGTATCGAACTCGAGCTGCCGGTCTTCGACCAGAACCAGGCCCAGATAGCCAAGGCGCGATACGCGTACGATAAGGCTGTCAAGGAGGCGGAGGCAGTTCGGCGTGCCGCTCATCAGGAGGTGCGCGGTGCCGTCGATCAAGCGCGTAGCGCATGGCAGATTGCCAGGACCAGCCGGGACGAGGCTCTTCCGCTGGCTCAAGCGAACGTCGAGCTCTCGCGGGAGGCCTACCGAGCAGGCCAGGCGTCGTTTCTGGCGGTACTCGAAGCCCAGCGACTAGCGCTCGACAGTCGCCGCCGATCGGCCGAGGCGGAACAGGCTGCCGCGACTTCGGTGGTTCAAATCGAGCGAACCATGTGCCTGCCGTTCGACGAGTGGATCAACAGGGCTGCGGCGTTGGACGTGTCCGACCGGCAGGAATCCCCAACTGCTGAAGGAGTAGCACCGTGATGAACAGAGATGCGAGCCTCAGACTAACGGCCCTGTTGGCCTCCTGCGTGACGGGATTGGCGTTGCTGGCCGGCTGCCGTGCCGCCGAGCCACCCGCGGCCGCGAAATTCGTGCAGGACCTGGTGCTGGGTGCAGCGGCCGCGTTCCTGTTCTGAGTAGTAGCGGCGGGCCCGTCAACGGGCGGCAACCGGAACCAGCGGAGATCGAATCCGATGAACAGACAACTGGTCACAACGGCGCTGCTGGCGGCGGCCATCGGGCTGTGTGGAGGTGCCCTGGGGGCGTTCGCCTGGCTGGGTGCATCGCCTGGGTCGGAACTAGAATCGACCTGCGATAGTGGATCCATGAAGGCGTCTTCGAGCGGCACCGAGCAACCTCGCGAGATCACACCCGAGACAGCCAGGACCATCAACCTGGCTCTGCACGAGGTGGACTTCGGCGCCCTGGAAGAAGTCATCGAATTGCTGGGATCGGTGGAAGCGGTCCCGGATCTCAGCCACGTCGTGTCCCCACGAACTGCCGGGCAGGTGTTGCACATGCATGTTCAGGTGGGTGATGAGGTCCGGCGGGGCGACGTGCTGCTGGAAATGGACTCGGCTGAGCTGGCCCGCAACATCTTCGAGGCCCGTCGCCTGGAGACTGAGTACCAGGAGCTTCTGGTTCAGTTGACCCGGTCACAGGGTCGGGTGCGGCAGTTGGAGGTCGAGCGTCAGACCAGCGAGGAGGCGGCCGTGCTGGCTGAGGCAGAGGTCGGCCGGCTGGGGGCAGCCGAGCAGGTAGTTGCCCTCAACGAGCTCAGTGCCAGCAAGGCTGCGGCACTTCAAGCCCGGGCCTCGGCCAAGCAGAAGGCCGTCGCCTTGCAGGTTGCCCGCGACGAGGCTCTGGCCGTGGCGGAGCAGACCAAGGCGCTGCGTCTCAGTCGGGAAGCCCTGCTGGCGGTTAGCAACGTCGATCCCAACCAGGCTGACGTTCTCCTTGACGCCGAGGGCCAGGACACTTGCGAGGAGGTCGATCGCACACTGAGTCTGATCCGGCTGCGCTCCCCCATCGACGGGGTCGTTGTCGAGCGCAACGTAGCCCCAGGGCAGGGCGTTGAGGCGGGACAAGCGCTGCTGGTGGTGGCCGACTATAGCCGCGTCCAGGTCCACGGCGAACTCCCCGAATCGCTGTTGGGTCGCGTCAGCCGGGGCGGTCCGGTCGAAGCGCGGATTCGGCCGCAGTCCGACCCGGACAAGGTGGTCGAAGGTCGGGTGCGTTTCATCAGCCCGGTCATCGATCCGGTCAAGCGAACAGCCCACCTGCTGGTCGAGACGCCGAATCCGGAGGGACTGCTGCGAGACGGCGCTTTTGTGAACGTGGCCGTCGTTGTTCGGAGCATGACCGACGAGCAGGACTGGCCGGTGGTCGTGCCAGCGTCCGCCGTCCTCGAGGACGGTCCGGCCTACTACGTCTTCAAGCAGGTCCAACCTGATGCCCTGAGCTTCGAGCGAACCGAGATCACACCCGGAATTCGCAACGACATAAAAACATTATATTGCCTCTTGTGCCAATTTTCTCATTAAGTCTCAGCTATGTCATCTGCGGGTAATGGGA
>JANQGB010000422.1 GCA_028277545.1 Phycisphaerae bacterium
CATTACGGCGGGCGGAAGACCTACTTCGTCCCGGACGGTCAAACCGCCATCGCACGCCTGACCGCGACCGGAGCCGCGGCGGGCTTCGAGTTCGCCGCGAACGCCGACCAGGACGATCGGATCTTCGCCCGCTTTGCAGAGATCCTGGAGCAACGCTCGATGAGCCGGCGCGGCATACCCATAACTCACCGCTACCTGGCGGCCGTTGGCAGGAAAACATGATCGACATTCTGCGCCTCTGCCGCCTCTATTACGTTGTGCCCATGTCGCTGGCTTACACGCTGACCGTGTGTTACGCCCTTGGCGGAGCGCCTGCCGCGGAGAGGCCCGCCATCGCACTATCGACCGCCGCCCTGGCGCTGGTTATTGCGGCCGCTTACGTGTTCAATGACGTGTGCGATCGCCGCGTCGATTGCGTCAACGCCCCGCACCGACCGATCGCCGCTCAGCGGGTGACGCCAGTCGCCGCCGTCGCCTGGGCGCTTGGTCTGTGCGCCGCCGGCCTGGTGCTGGCGGCCTGGTGCCGGTGGCAGTTCCTGCTGGTCCTGGCAGCGGTAGCCACTCTGTTACTGCTCTACGACGTCTTCTCGAAGCGGCTGGGAGTGGGCAAGCAACTGCTGGTGGCCGCCCTGATGACCAGCATCTACCCACTGGCCTTCGCCCAGGCGGGCGGGGCGGTGGGCGACAGGGCTGCCACGCTGGCAATCTTCCCGTGCTGGATGTTTCTGACCGCGTTCGGCTACGAGGCCCTCAAGGACATCCGCGACATCGTCGGCGATCTATCGGCCACAGGCCGTCTGACCTGGATCCAGCGAAGACCCCGGTTTGCCCGGCGTGTGTCGCTGCTGGCGATCTTCGTCGGGGCGCTGGTGCTGGTCGGCCCGCGCTTGGCCGGCTGCGGATCGGTCTACATGTCCATCGCCGGCATTGCGGCGCTGTGTGCCGTTGGCACTGCTCTGGTGCCCAGCCGCTGGGCACTGCTTATGATCTACACGGAGTGCATGTTGGTGGGCATAGCGGCCACTGCGGACCTCATTCTGGCGGGCGATTGACCGGCGGCGAGCCATCTCGATAGAGCCTGCGGTACGCTTCGGGCAGCGGCTCCTCTGGCCCGCGGCGCGGACATATTACCTCGCTCTGCTCCCTCGGCAGGGGCAGCGCGTCGTCATCGGCGTCGGCCAGGTCGTCCGAGATCCGTCTCATCAGGCAGCCGCAGCGCGGCAGCGAGAAGAACTCGCCCATGCGCTCCCAGATGTCCTCCAGTGGTTCAGAGGTGACGTCGCCCAGGCTCAGCGGCGTGAGGTCACAAGGGCGGACCTGTCCGGTGGCGTCGATGAACAGATGGTGGAACCCCGCTCCGCAGCCGAACAGGGCGTCAGACTCCAGGCAGGCGAACGAAGCCACGGCCGGCCCATCGCCGCTGCGGTTGTGCTGAACGTGGAAGTCGATCAAGACCTGCAACTCGTCCGCGCTGAGCATGGCCGCCCCGCACCGCGTCCACCCGCCGGTGGCCACGGGCGTGAGCAGCCGAAACTCCCCCACGCCCCAGCGAGTGCCAAGCTGATGAATCGCCTCCAACTCGCCGGTGGCTATCTTCTCGCGCGTGCCCACGGTGGAGATCGCCGTGTAGATGCCGGCCTGTTGGCAGGCCAGGACGGCGTCCTCGGCCTCTGCGAACGAGCCGGGGCCCTGGCGCACCAGATCGTGAGTGGCAGCGTCGGCAGACTCTATGCCCACTGTTACGCAAGAGACCCCGGACGCCGCCAGCCGCAGCGCCCGCCGCGCATCGAGCCGGTGCCCGGTGGTGAAGATAACGCACACCATCTCCGGCGCGGCGGCTTCGATCAGCCGCTCGAGGTCATCCCGCAGCAGCGGCTCGCCGCCGGTCAGGCCCAGCGTGCAGGTGCCCAGGCCCTTGATCTGCTCAACGACCTCCAGCAACTGGTCATCTGAGAGTTCGCCCCCGGCCCGTCCGGCGTAGCTGCAATGGCCGCATGAGTAGGGACACTCGTCAGTCACCGCCAGGTAAGTCGAATAAGGCACGCGACGGCGATCGATTACCGCCTGGCAGAACCGGTCGAAGGCCTGCGATGGATAGGGAGGAAAGAAGGTGTTGACCCGGATCTGGCCGTCGAAGCGGTGCGGTTTCTCGTCGCGCATCCGCCGGAACAGATACCACAGGTGGCCGATCGGTACCCGACCGACCAGGCGGGCAAACATACGCACGACCTGCAGCGACGCGGTCAGACTCATGCGGTGTCTTTCGCTATATCAGCCGGCGTGTAACGCATGGCGGCCCCGACGACGGCCCGGAGCCCTGCCCCGCAGACCGCACCGGCGATTAACCCGACGGGCATCCCGAAGCCCAGCCCGGCCAGCATGCCCCAGGTGAACCAACCACCGGCCACGAGCATCAGGCCACCGTGCAACAACGCGGCGGACAGTGCGCCGACACCCAGCCCCACCCAGGCGCCCACCCTTACTACCTGAGCCTGTGGATGGCGCGTCACGCGAGGGAACATGACCCCACACCAGACGATCCCGGCAATCAGGCCCGTGGCAGGCCCCCACCAGAGGCTCACAGGCATCAGGTTTGCTCCGGCGCCATAGCCGGTGACCTCCGCCTCCAGACCATACAGTACGCATGCCAGAAAGCCGAATACCCACGCGGCCGCCGCACCAACCAGACATACAACAACTGCCACCTGGGCTAGCAGTACGCGCCGAAGAGCTGGTGTGGTGGCCATGGCTGGTTCCTGAACCTAACGCCGGTCACACTAATCCTATTCCCGCGCCCCAACAAGCAGCGCCTGGGCGGACAAGATTCCACACCAGGCTTGGACGCATGGAATGTTGGTCAGGTCGCTCCTACCATCCCGCATGAGAATCGCGGCAACAATCCTGGTAACGACGGCGGCTCTCCTCCCGGGCTGCGAGCGACGCCATGGGCCTGGCCCGCTGGCGGCAGGCGGCGACCCCGGTGTGTCCGAAGCGAGGGAATCGAACATGAGTAACACGGTGGTCAAGACGGACGAGCAGTGGCGGGAGCAGTTGACCGCGGAGCAGTACCATGTCACCCGCGAGGGAGGTACGGAGCACGCCTTCACCGGCAAGTACTGGAACCACAAGGGTCAAGGCGTGTACGCCTGCGTGTGCTGCGGCCAGGAGCTGTTCAGCTCTGAGGCGAAATACGACTCCGGCTCGGGCTGGCCCAGTTACTGGTCGCCGGTAACCGAGGACAGCGTCAGCACCGAAACAGACCTCAGCCTGGGCATGCGCCGGGTAGAGGCCAAGTGCTCCCGTTGCGACGCCCACCTGGGCCACGTCTTCGACGACGGCCCGCAGCCAACCGGCCTGCGTTACTGCATCAACTCCGCTGCGCTGGATTTCGAAAACGACAAGTAGGCACCACCCACCAAACGGCATGACGCCTGGCCACGTGCGCTGGCACGGGGCATGACGGCCTGACACATGGACCAGCCGCGAGGAGGTGCTCCGCTCCGAGCGAACGAGCCTGGCGTAGGCTGTCCGCTGGACAAGGTGACGCAGCCGGTCAGGCCTTGGGGAATGCGTTGGCGTACGTTAGACTGCGCGAGCCTGAGTTGAGAGACGGACTACTGCGCGACGAATGAGTAGAGCCACGAACAAGGATGCGAAACCATGCGATGGACGATTGCTGGATTGATGGCAGGTACGGTGCTGACATCGCTCGCGGGCTGCATGTCGCCGGAACGGAGATCACGGGTATCCGACATCACGGTATGTTTCACTTCGCCAGAGAGTGCCACGGGCAAGGCAGAGTATGAGACTGAGAATCTGCGTATGAAACTCACCGAGCCTACTGGCCGCCGGGATGCCCAGGCGCCCGATATGCTCTCCGCGCTTGTCGTCGAAAACAAGCGAGACATCTTTGCTCGCATCGACGCCGAGCGGAGTTGTCTGATCGACCCGAATCACGGTGCCAGAAACCTCTTGTGGAAGGACGCGATCATACCGCCAGCGTGTTGGACGAGACTCAGGGGCGTGGCTCCGGGTCTCATAAACATCCACTGGCATTGGGCAGTCGGGTCCTCCAGAGCGTCGCAACCGACAGGAGGCATTCAGCGTGTCCTGCTCCGCGTACTTTGGGACGACGGCGTCTCGGAGACTGTGGATCTTACGTATGAGGTCGAGGTGCAAAGTAGTCCCGAGACCGAATAGGCGGCCTGCAGGAATGCGTCAGCTGCGCTGTCAGCCGCACCGCGCGACGTAGTCGGCACGGCGTTCTGATATGCTTCAGCGGCTAACGGCCAAGGCTTGGTCACCACCTCTAGTTAACAGAGCGTCGCGGAGTTATGTTGTGGTGACTGGAGCGGAATCATTTGGGGGATGAATAGAGCCGAAGACGTGCTGCGGCAAGTCTATCGAAGGTGAAACTAAGCAAGGCTGGAGTCTGCAAGGTGTCGTATGTCGGCGACAAGTCGCTCCGCGTACGCCATCGTTGGCAGCGGTGCAGATTGCTCGTCGTTCGGTGCCCCTGGAACATCGGCTCTTGCATACTCTCTGTTTCGGCAGCTCTGGGATATGCCGGCGGCAGTCGCGTCTCGTTCACTTCTGTCACGTTCGTCATTGGCCTGACCCTCCTGATTCTCAACTGCTATGCGTGGGTACTACTCGTGAAACCGCTCCAGGCAGTCCGCCCGCCAGCCTACGTCGTTCGCGTGGGGAGTACCTGCTTCTTTCTCGGATTGCTGGTTTGGGTGGCGAGCGTTTTGCTGACAACAGAATTAACCTTGCCCCCCAATGAGCGATGGATACTCGGTGACGCTGGCCTGCAACGCGAAGTCCACAGCGCGGGCGCGGCTCCGTTTGCGGGTCCGCCAGTGCTTCAGGTTAACCTGGAGCCTACTTCGCATCCTTTCGTAGTTGGCGTCGTTAGCGCCCCAAGCATCGCGCGTGCCTCCGGGTGGAATGGGTCCGTCTTGTCGCTCATATGGCCGACGTGGGGGCTCGCCGTGTCAAGCGGCTTGCCGACGCTCGTGCTTGCACAACTCAGGAGGGAGCGGATTCGGCCGTCGCGCTGTCGCAGGTGCGACTATGATCTTACCGGCAACACCAGTGGCATCTGTCCCGAGTGCGGGAGTGCCACGGAGAGCATGGAGAGGCGGTTGACTAATGACTAGATGCGCTCTGACCCTAGGCTGTGCCTAGCGTTATATGTGCCGCCGAGTAGCTCTATTCGTGTGTCTTGTCGTGTGGGGATTATCCGCGTGGGCCTGGTTTGCCCAACGCGACGGCCCGAAGGTACTCTATATGGACGCGTGGCAAGATCCCTTTCGTTTGGCGCGCGCAGAGGATTTCTTTCCGAAAGACTTCAGGGCCGAAGTGGACGAGCCCGCTGATGTCGACTGGTTCGTGATGTCGGCACAGGGCAAGTTGTCGATTACACGGCTCAAGAGGGCGCGTCGCACCAATGCGGTGATTTCTGAGCCGCACCTCGACAGGCTAAACTACGTCAGGGTGTTTGGCGGTAGATGGGACGTGCCACTAAAGCCTGTTGCGATTGCCAGTGGAGCGCTGGCGGCGATCCTGTTTCTGAGTCCACGTGTCCGCAGTTGGTGGCGCGTCCGGCACAATCGCTGCGTCCGGTGCGGGTACTGCTTGGCAGGTTTAAGCGACCCGCGATGTCCAGAGTGCGGAACGCATTTCTCGGCGCGGCATTAAGGGCGTCAGGCTACTTTTCGAGCCTCGTGCACTTTCCGCGGGCAAGGCCGGCCCGCCTGAGAAGTCGAACGCATCACATGATAGAGGGCGACTTACGCCTCTCGGAGCGGGCGTAGTCCATCGGACTCTTCGTTCGTCAGCATCGCGCGGCAGTCCCAGCCCTCCGCTACTCCGCCGAGCGGCGTTAAGGGGTCAGGCTACTTTTCGAGCCTCTTGCACTGTCCGCCGGTAAGGCCGGCCCGCCTGAGAAGTCGAACGCATCACATGATAGAGGGCGACTTACGCCACTCGGAGCGGGCGTAGTCCATCGGACTCTTCGTTGGTCAGCTTCGCGCGGCAGGCCCAGCCCTCCGCTCCTCCGCGGAACAACTTTAGCCTGACAGCATCTCAGTTGCGTATCGGGCCAAGAATGTGGTCGTCCCCGCCCAGCAATAAAGTAGCCTGACCCCTTTTTTGACTTGACAACATAGGATAGGTGCTATACAATGTTTGTATGCCAGTCGCCGATGACGACTTTTACGAGACGATGGACCTGATGGGGCGGGTGGTGGAGCGCATGGCAGGCGTGTACAGCACGCCCCACGATTTTGGCACGGGTGATCTTCTGCACCGCGCGGAAATTCACACGGTGCAAGCCATCGGTGATTACCCTGGGCTCAGCGTCACGGCCTTGGCCGGGCGACTGAAGGTGACCAAAGGGGCCGTTTCTCAGATGGTAGGCCGGCTGCTCAAAAAAGACCTGGTCGAACGTACCTACGCGCCTGGCAGCGCGAAGGAAACGCAACTGCATCTGACCGAGCGCGGCCAGGTCGCGCGCCAGGGACACGAGGCCTACCACGTGAAGGTGCACGGATTCGTGAAAGAGTGCCTGGGATCGCGCTTCAATGAGCGGGCGGCGTTATACCGGGAAGTGTTCACGGAACTCGAATCAATCCTTGACCAGATGGAGTCCTTGAAGCCGCGGGGATAGCCGCCGCTCGGGGTCAGGGAGTTTTTTTGAGCATATTGTATAGGAGCTAAACAACATGACTGCGGACGCCTGTAAAGACCTCGAACCGGCAAGCACCAGCGCGAGTGTGCGGGGTGGGAACCATGTGTGTCCGGCCAGCATGGCCTGGACGTTAGACAACCCCCTTCGCCGCTGGCTGACCGGCAGTCGCCGGATCGCGAAGCGGTATCTGCGCGAAGGGATGGTCGTCCTGGATGTCGGATGCGGGCCGGCCCCGATGCTGCTGGACATGGCCCGGGTGGTCGGCCGCACTGGCCGAATCATCTGCGCCGACATCCAGGAAGAGATGCTGGCCCACGTCCAACGAAAGGCGGAGCGTGCGAGAATCCTGCAGCAGGTCCAGGTGCATCTTTGCGAGCCGAACTGGCTCGGCCTGAACCCGGAGACCGCCGACTTCGCCCTCGCGTTCTGGATGGTGCATGAAGCGCCGGACCCCGATCAGCTATTGGCACAGATCGTCGACACGCTTCGACCAGGCGGGCAGTTCCTGATCGTCGAGCCGCGCGTGCACGTGCGCGAGCAGGACTTCGAGCAGATTCTTCAACTGGCCAGACAACGAAACCTGGTTGAGATTGAGCGACCACGCATTCGTATGAGCCGCGCCGCCCTGCTCCAGAGGACGTAGACGGGTCGGGCTACTTTCTCGTGTTGACCAACACCCGCGGGCAAGGAGGGTGCGACGGAGGATGCCGAGGTATGATAGAGGGTGAGGTCGGCTGCCGGGGCCGTCAGGAGGCCATCAGTGTCACCGCTGGTCAGCTTCATGCATCGGCCCACGCCCTCCGCAACTCCGTCGAGCAACTCCATCTTGACAGCCTGCCAGTGGCGTATCAGGCCGGAAAGGAGGTCGTTCACGGCCCGAAATAAAGTAGCCTGACCCCTTTTAGCGGTCCTGTAGTACACGCAGGGCCGCATGACATAACTCGTCTTCCAGGTGGTCGTCTGCCCGCAGGTGATCCGCCACCGCGACCGGGTCCTGATATTGTTCAAGTAGCTTATCTACGAGGCGTTCGGCTTGGGGGCGAAGGGCGCGTAGGCGCTGAAGCTGGCTCCAGCGCTCGGACACGGGGACGGAATCCCAGATGCGTACCGTGCCGTCACCCGAGGCGGAAGCCAGCATCGTGCCGTCGGGGCTGAAGGTGACCGTGTACACGTAGTTCTTGTGCCCACGCAAGAGCCCCACCTGCTCGAACCGGTCCGTATCCCAGATTATGATGTTGCCGTCATTACCGCAGGAGGCGATTCGTGATCCATTCGGGCTGAAGGCGAAGCTGTACACCTCACCTATGTGCCCCGTCAGGGTGGCCAGTTCCTCACCAGTGCCAAGATCCCACACGCGAACTCCGACGTCCTTGCGGCAAACAGCAAGCAGGGCGCAGTCCGGGCTGAAGCGGATGGAGGAGTAACGCTCCGCGCCGGTCTCGATGCACTGTACCAGTTCGTTTGGGTTGGTGTTCACCTTGAAGACCCGAATCTCGGTGTCCACGAGTTCGGCTCGCAGCTTACCGTCACTACTGGTCGTGCGACCGCCGTACACTTGCTCCAGGCCGGCGGCGTCGTGGAGCCGGCTCCACACGTCCCGTTCCCGGTCAAGAATTACCTCAAACAGCCGGGAGTCCGCTTCTGTTCGAGGCGAGACCAGCCGAGTTGCGGTGACCGGCTCCCAAACCGCAACCTGTGCCGAATCTTCGCCGTCATAGCCGATCAGCCGCGACCCGTCCGGCGTGAATCCCAGCGCCTTCCAGGGGTAGGTCGCGCGGACTACCGCCACGGGGCCGCCACCCCAGATGTCCCATAGTCGCACTGTCTCGTCCCAGGCACTTGACGCCAACAGATCCGGCAGGCGCGGATCAGGATTGAACGTCACCCGGTAGACGTACCTCTCGTGACCGTGCAGCACCAGTCGGGCGTCACGTTGCCAAGCCCAGACACTCACGCCCGCTGCTGTCATGCCGGCGAGCAACACATCGTCGCCGGAGAAGACCAGCGAAGATCGAAAGCCCTCGCCAATCGTACGCACTAACTGCCCCGTCGCCATATCCCAGATGCGCGTGGTTTGATCCGTGGACGCAGAGGCCAGATACGCGCCGTCCTGCGAAAATGCTACTCCCCTGACGGGTCCCGCGTGGCCCTGCAGGGTGTTCACGAGCTGCAGCGTGTTCGCATCGTGAACAGAGACGTATCGGTCACGCATACCGACTGCCAGAAACGATCCGTCAGGGTTGAAGGCCAGCGATATGCCGTCCGTCGGCAACCTCACCTCGGCCAGCCAGTGGCCGTCGGTGGTAACCACACGTAGCTTGCGGCGGCGCTCCACAAAAGCCAGCCGCTGCCCCTTGGCATCGAACGCGTATGGCGTCTCGTCTCGCCAATCCTCCAGTTCAGACAACCGCATTCTGATGTTGCCTGTATCGGTTTCGGCAACCGTGAGGACCTGGTCCTCGGCCATGAAGGCAATCAGGGATCCGTCGGGGCTGAAACGAGTGCGCCGCGCGAGGTCTCCCGCAACCGGCAAGGTAACTGTGCGCGATTGAGTCAGGACGTCCCAGATGATTAACTTGTTATCACCCTCGATCGACGCTGCCAAGTGAGACGCGCCCGGAGAGAGGCACAGTGCTGCCAAGTCCCTGGCATCACGGAAGATTGCGAGTGTGTCCCCTGTCAGCAGGTTCGTCAATTCGACGGCGCCGTCACGGCCCAGGGCGGCGATCATTTCGCCGTCGGCCCGGCGGGCCACGACCGCAACGTGAGAGCGGTGCCCGGCGCATGCGTGAGAGGCTATCTCCGTGTTCAGCCGGGATGCCAGGTGACGCCATTCCCAACCCCGGTGTTCTTCCGGAGCGGCTTCCAGCTGGTCCAGCGCTCGGAATGGATCAGTATCTGCCACGGCGTCGGCGGCGGCTACATTGGCCCGGTAGGCTGACCAGCGAGCGGCAGCCTCATTCAGCGTTGCCTGCTGTTCTTCTACCTGGGCCCTCTTCTCTCCCCGCACCGCACGCACAGCGAGGGTTGCAGAGGTGATGACTCCTGCTATCAGGATGATTACAGCCGCCGCCAGGCCAGTAACCAGCCCGCGGTTGCGTTTGGCAAACTTACGAAGCTGGTAGAATGTGCTGGGCGGATGGGCGGTGATCGGTTGGTCGGCCAGGTAGCGGCGAATGTCCGCGGCCATCTCGGCAGCCGTCTGGTAGCGCCGGATGCGGTCCTTGTCCAGGGCCTTGGTGACAATGGTGTCTATCTCGTCGCGAAAGACGGTGCGGATCGAGCCCAGGCGGGTGGGCTCCTCCTCGCGGATCATCCGCGCCGCCTCCGGAATCGACGTGTGCCGCAGGTCGAAGGGTGGCCGGCCGGCCAGCAGTTCGTAGAGCATGGCCCCCAAGGCGTAGATGTCGCTGCGGTTGTCCAGCGCCGCCGAATCGCCGCAAACCTGTTCGGGGCTCATATACGTGATAGTCCCGACCAACTGCCCGACATCGGTCCGCACGGTAGTCAGTTGTATGTCTGAGTCCGTGGCCCTAGCCACTCCGAAATCCAGAACCTTGGGCTGTCCAATACCGGCCAGGTCCGCACCAGCATCAGCCGCGGCGGCGGACGGCGCTTCCACAACCAACACGTTTTCCGGCTTCAGATCGCGGTGCACAATACCACGCTGATGCGCGTGCTGGACCGCGTCGCAGACGCGGGCCATGAGTTCCAAACGCGCCCGAGTACCCAGGTCGTGCTGTCGGGCGTACCCGCGCATCTCCACGCCCTCCACGTACTCCATTGCGAAATAGGGTTGGCGGCCCGCCTCGGTGCTCACCTCGCCGGCTTCGTGGATCTGGGCGATGCCGGGATGCTGCAGCCGTCCCAGGACATCGGCTTCGAACTTGAAGCGCCGCAGCAGGCCTCGAGAGAGGACGCCGGGTCGGATCATCTTCAGTGCCACGCGCCGGCGCGGATGATCCTGCTCGGCCAGGTAGACGGTGCCCATGCCCCCTTCGCCCAAACGATCAAGAACGCGGTAGGGGCCGATCCGGTCAGGGATCATGCCCGCGTCGCCCACGGCTTTGGCGAGCAGGTCCTGGCCGATCCCGAGCTGTCCGTCGTCGAACACGTCGTCTTGGATCGTGTCGTGGGCCAGCAGCGACTCGACCTTGCGGCGTAGCTCCGGCTCATCCGCGCAATGCTCGTCCAGATAGGAGATACGTTCCGCGGGAGGCAGGTCGGCCACGGCATGGAAGAGTTGCTTCAGGCGCGCGTGCTGTGGTTCGCTCACGAAAGTGGCTCCTCGTTCAACTCGGAGCGCAACCAGGCGCGGGCCATGCGCCACTCGCGCTTCACGGTGGCGGTGGAGATCCCCAGCACATGCGCCGTCTCTTCAACACCGAGGCCGGCCAGAAACCGCAACTCGACGATGCGGCACTGCCGCGGATCGACAGTCGCCAGCTTCTCCAT
>JANQGB010000423.1 GCA_028277545.1 Phycisphaerae bacterium
GTCCGGTCCGGTCCCTACTTCCGGGAAAAGTATGTGGGGCGCGGAGCCGCCTTCGCCGACTACGACAATGATGGTGACCTGGACATCCTGGTCATGAATCTCAATGGGCCGGCCAAGCTGCTGCGCAACGACGGAGGCAACCGCAACAACTGGTTGACCGTCGTGCCCAGACTGGCGGGCTCGCGAAGCGTGGCCATCGGCGCCCGGGTGACGGTTACGGCCGGCGAACTGAGAATGGTGCAGGACGTGACCGCGGTGACCGGCTATCTCTCCCAGAGCGACCCGCGGGCCCACTTCGGCCTGGGCCGCGCCAAGCAGGCCGATAGGGTTGAGATCCGCTGGCCAGATGGACGAATAAGTACACAGGAAAGCGTAGCAGCGAACCGCTTCCTCGAACTTGTGCAGCCAGGAAAGGAGTGACACGCCAGAAGCGCTTGGCGGCCTGCACGCGCGCGACACCTCGGCAAGAGGCTGGCGAGGGAATCCGACCCAGCAAGGAGGGCGGACAGAGACGCGCTAGGCCCGGCATTTATGCCGGGTTGAGCAATCGTGGCACAGCAGGTGCTACCCCGGTTCACCGGGGTCCTCGATGGCGGTCTTTAGACGCCTGAGGCAGAGCACGGTGATCGCTTAAGAGGAGAACACTCCGGCATGCTACGGCAGGTCGTTACTCTGATCGCGACGGTCTTCGCGGCGGGCGTGGCTGGCGCCGGCCACTACGACGTTGCGGATCGACATCCGGTCTACGTCGGCGCTAAGGTATGCGCGGAGTGTCATGCGGGGCAAGAGGCCGGCCACCAGTTCAGCATCTGGAGGGCCTCCAGGCACGCCCAGGCCTACGCCAGCCTGTGGACTCAGGATTCCAGGAAGATCGCCGAACTCAGCGGAATCAAGCAGGAGCCGCAAGAGGCCGCCATGTGCCTGGGCTGTCACGCTACCGCCAGCGACACGGAGGATTGGGAGAGAGAGGATTCCTTCGTCCTGCGGGACGGCGTTCAATGCGAGACGTGCCACGGCCCGGGTAGTGAATACATCGACGCCGACATCATGGCCGACCGCGACAAGGCCATGGCCGCCGGCCTGCGGATGCCGGACCAGGGGCTGTGCCTGAAGTGTCACGCGGTCAAAGGCTCGCACGTGGCAGTCATGGGGCCGCAGGAGTATGACCTGCAAGCCGCCTGGAAGACCATAGCTCACCCCAGGCCGGGCCAGGAAGCGTCCGGTTCGACGCCAGCCCCCTCAACCAAGCCAGCCGGCACATTGGTGCCAAGCGTAGGCACAAACGAACATGACTACGTCGGCGTCATGGCCTGCGCGGAGTGTCACCAGGGACCGGCCATGGGCTACCAATTCAGCAAGTGGCGGCTCAGCGCCCACGCCCGGGCGTACGCCACGCTCGGCACTTCTGCGGCCTACGAAATGGCGTCCCGCGAAGGCGTACCCGGCGATCCACAACGGCAGCCGCAGTGCCTGCGATGTCACGCCACCAACGGGGCAGCCTGTCCAGACTCCGCCACCGTATCAGACCTGGGCGATGGAGTTGGCTGCGAGAGCTGTCACGGGCCGGGCAGTGATTACTCGCCTGAAGCCGTCATGCGCGACCCGCGGGCGGCCGCGCTGGCGGGCCTGACTCCCGTTACGCAGCAGACCTGCGATCGCTGTCACGGCGATGCTCACGGGCGGCCGTTCGAGTACCAGGAGGCGTTGGTCGCCATCGCCCACCCCAAGCCACCCGACGACGCATCGCAGCAGACCGCTGCCCTGCGGTACAAGACCCCGCTTAATCTGGCGACGTCGCCCGACGGCACAGAACTCTACGTGGCCTGCGAGGCGTCCGACACCGTCATCGTGGTGAACACAGCGACACGCCAGGTCGCCGCCGAAATCCAGGTCGGTGGTCAGCCCAACGATGTCACCTTCAGCCCGGACGGCCGCCGGGCCTACGTCAGCAACCGGCTGGACGACAGTATGGCGGTCATCGACACGCAGAGCCGCGAAGTGCTGCAGCACCTCGCAGTCGGCGACGAACCACACGGCGTGCTTACCGATC
>JANQGB010000809.1 GCA_028277545.1 Phycisphaerae bacterium
GTCACCATCCCCGTCCGCCGAGGGCGCGATATAGCCCGACCAGTCCTCGCCCAGGTCCAGCAGTCTGTGATAGATGTGATAGTTCAGCCAGAGCGGCAGCAACTGGTTTCCCTTGTTACTCAGCACGACCACGCCGATGTTGTCGTCGGGCATCATGCTGACCCAGCACACATAACCATCCAGCCAACCGCCATGATGTACCAGGTAATGGCCTCTATACGGCCGGATCGTCCAGCCCAGGCCATAGGCTTCCAGGGGCCCTTGCGCGGCCTGGGGCGCATATCTGATAGGCATCTGTGGCGTGTGCATCTCTTTCAGGACAGAGGGCGACACGACTTGACGCTTCCCGGCGCGTCCCTGGTTCAGATACAGTTTAAGCCACTCGACCATCTCCTCGGCGCTGGAGATGATCCCACCAGCCGGAGCGGCGGCTACGTTGGCCGGCACAGGTATGGTGACGACCTGGCCACGCCTCTTTTCGTAGGGCAGGGCAACATTGTCCAGGTCGGTGACGCCTATCCGGCGGAAGGTGCTGCGCTTCATGCCCAGCGGCTTGAATACGCGCTCGGTGATAAAATCTTCCCAGGTCCCGCCCGAAACCCTCCCAACAAGGTACCCGGACGTCAGGTACATGAGGTTGTTGTACTGGTAAACCTCGCGGAATTGCGCGGTCGGTTCAAGATGCCGCAATCGCCTGAAGATCTCCTCACGGGCAAACGGCGTGGCGGCGATCATCATATAGTGGCCCGGAAGTCCGGTGCGGTGCGCGAGCAGGTCACGCGGTGTTGCATGCAGCGTGGCATACTCGTCGTGCAGGCGGAAATCAGGGAGATAGTCAATGACGGGCGTGTCCCAGTCCAGTTCGCCTGCATCGACGAGCATCCCGACCGCCAGTGACGTGAACGGCTTCGAGACGGACCCAATGGCAAAGAGAGTCTGGGGCGTGACTTCCAGGCCCTGTTCGACGTCTCTATTGCCGAAGCCATTCATATATACGGCTTGGCCGTCCTTGACGACGCCCACAGCCAAACCCGGCACCTCCCACAGATCGAGCAGCTTCTCGACGTGCTCGCCAAAACCGACAAACGCTTCAGGGTCGGCAGGTGTTGGCCCGGGGCTGTCCTCGGTGTCGCCCGCAAGACTGTTGGCGGTTGACAATAGCGTGATGGCCAACGAAATTGTGAGCGATCTGAGTGTAGCGCGCATTACATTCTCATCCTGCATGGAGTCTTGTCCGGTTCACCCTTGACGCCATGTAACAGGCCCCCGCGGCGGACGGACGCCTGCTTTATGCACGCCAAGTTGACGACATATCGATCCACTCCTGCCAGCCGAACGCTCAACTGTGACGGCGGTTCCTACGTCGACGTTGCCAGCCGAAGAAGGCGCCCAGGCCCTCCAGTTCCTCCTCCGTAAGCACGTAGACGATCTTGATCACTCGCGGGTCGGTGCGCTCCGCGGGTTCGAGACTGTCCCAGACCCGAGGCGACAGCAATACCGGCCTGCGCTGCCCGGGCGCCTCCAGCAGCGGCGAGCCAGGCGTCACAACACGGGTACTGACGCGATAACGATCGGCGGGGAACAACACGGAGAGATCGGCGGCAATATTACACGCCATCGGTTCATCGAACTCGCAGAGCGTGAGCGTCACTCGTCCGCCGGAATCAGGCAGGGTACGCGGGTCGGACGGGAGCCGCGGGTCCGGCTGGATGGCCGTGAACCGAATCTCGTGCAATCGATGGGGCCACCGCCGGCGGACTTCACTGTAATGGAAGTACGTCGCCACGATGGGCCCGGCGGGCGGCTCGCCTGATCGGGACAGGCACCACGGCTTGGCCTCGACTTCCCAGCGTTCTTCGATTTCGCGGACGTGGTCCTCACATTGTGTCTCACTGCACTCGACCACGTGAACGACGTCGGCCGTGCTGGGCTGCGCCGGGGACCAATTGGCCAGCAACTGCACAAGCTCGTGCCGCTCCAGGCCGTGCCGCACGTGACCCTCACTGAGAACGCGTTGCAGAAACGCGTCCAGCTCGTCGCGCTGCCGCGTGCGTAGCGGCTGGTCCGGCGTGTCCAGCACCCGCGTTCCTCTTGGCCCCTGAATCTCCACCAGGCCGCGTCCCGACAGCACGGCGTAGGCACGCCGGACGGTGTGCAGGTTCACGGCCCAGGTTTCAGCGGC
>JANQGB010000500.1 GCA_028277545.1 Phycisphaerae bacterium
GCCGTTCGGCAGGGCGGTGGCTTGCGGGTTACCGGAGGCGCCGTACGACGTCGCCCCCACCAGCTTGCACCCCGGCACTTGCCGCATCATCAGCAGGAATCCCTCCGCACTGCTCATGTTCACCGGCCCCATCAGGACGACAACCTTGCCCTGGTAGGTGGCCCGACCTGCCGTGGGTGTCAGAACCCGATCGAACGGACGGGTGAATCCGCCGCGCTCGTCCACCGCACGATTGACGTGCCGGGCATAGACACACGGCTGCTCCACGAAGCAGCCGGCGAACTGGCGGGCCAGGTTTTCGTCGCCCCCGCTGTTGGGTCGCAGATCGACGATCAGGCCGGTTGTGTCTGAGAACTCATCAAGGGCGTCCGAGGCGGCCTCTAGCGCTTGGGCGTACTTGTGTTCCCAGCTTTCGATCAGAATGTATCCAATGTCGCCCTCGAACCTGCCGGTGGCCACACAGGCGCTGCGCCGCTGCCAGTGGGGCACTCGCTCGGGCAGCTTGCCGGCATCGTAGTTGGGTTTGATTCGCCTCTGATAGGTGCCGAAAGTCTGGTCGCCGACGGTAAGCCAGATATGAACATCCTTCGCTTTGGCAAGCAGTCTGCCCGCCTCCGTAGCGAATTCCGCCGGCGTCTTGGCCGCTTCCAGTCGCGAAGCGCGCCGGGCGAACAGCTTGTCCCAGTCCACGCCGCGGAGGTCGCGGTGAGAGTAGTCCTCCTCGATCGAGCGTCGCAGCTCGTCACTCGATCGGCGGTTCAACTCGGGAGTCAACACCGCGGTCTTGGGATCAAGAGCCCGCTTCGCAGTGGAGAAACGCAAGGGCTGGGCAACGGCCGGCTCACCGGCGAGGTTGACGAAGCCGTGATGGCGCGAGCTGTTGATGCCCAGCACGTAGGAATGATCGGGCTGAAGCTCGACGGGCAGCAGGCAGATTCGCTTGCTTACCCACCGCGGTCGTCCACGCAGCTTCGGAAAGGTCTCTCCGCCACCGGTCCAGGAGAAGCTGCCGCGGTTCATGTCCTGGTCGAACTCGACCAGCAACTCGTTGAGCGCGGGATCGACCCCCGTCGCCCCGTCGGCCGGAACGGTTCGTACAACTCGCGGCTGCTTGGCATATGCCGCCTGGCCCGACCAGCCCAGGGCCAATGCCATGGTCCACGAACAACATAAACACGCGACACACCTGCTGGACATGGCAGAGTCTCCTTCCTGCCGGTACTGGAACTTTAGTCGAGCGCACCGCGCCCGCAGCGCCTTGGCGGCGATTCTAACCCCTTTGCCTGATCACCGGAATCGCCGGCCAGCCACGCCGTGTGGAGCCCAAGTCGTTGTGGTGCTCTACCGATAGGAATTGTAGTGGGGCGGCGCGTTCCGCCCGATAACCGCGCCGAAACAGTCCGAATACAGACAGCTATGCAGAAACGCAAGGTCAGAACACTGATCGTCGACGACAGCGCCCTGGTCAGGGGCATCCTGAACAGCGCCCTGGCCAACCACCCGCAGATCGAGGTAGTCGGGCAGGCGGTCGATGGCGTCGACGCACTGGCCAAGATCAAGGCCCTGCGCCCCGACGTGGTGACGCTCGACGTGGAGATGCCGCGACTCAACGGCATCGGCGTGCTGGAACGGGTCGTCGGGCGCATACCGATTTCGTTCCTGATGATCTCGACTCTTACCGCCGCCGGCGCGACGGTGACCATGGAGGCGCTGCAAAAGGGCGCCTTCGACTACATAACCAAGCCCAAGCACCACGGCGTGGCCAACAAGCCGGTCTTCAAAACCCAGGTGGTCGAGCGTGTCCTGGCCGCCGCGCGCGCCAAAGGTAGAACGCGAAAAGTCGCGGTGGGCACCGCCAGCTCCGCGCCCAAGCTGCCACCATCCAAGATTCGCGGCTGGACGGTCGCCATAGGCATAAGCTGCGGCGGTCCTCAGACGTTGATGGAGATGTTGCCCGTCTTCCCGAGCGACTTTCCACCCATGGTCGTCACGCAGCACATGCCCGCCATGTTCACCAAGCCCTTCGCCGACCGGCTCAACTCGATCTGCGCGATGGAGGTCAGCGAGGCAACTGACGGAGCAAAACTGACGCAGGGCACCATCCTGGTCGCCCCGGGAGATCGTCACCTGAAGGTGGTCCGCAGGGGCATCGAGCAGGTCGTGTCGCTCGATGACGGCCCCAAGGTAACCGGGCACAAGCCGGCAGCGGACGTCATGTTCGCCTCCGTAGCCCGGGTCTGCGGGGCGCATTCCGTCGGCGTGATCATGACCGGTATGGGCAAGGACGGCGCTCGCGGAATACAGCAACTGCACAAGGTCGGCGCCTGGACGGTGGCACAGGACGAGGAGACCAGCCTGGTGTACGGCATGCCACGCGCCGCCGCCGAGACCGGCAGCGTGGACCACGTCCTTCCCGTGGGCAAGATACCCTACGCCATTTCCCGGCTGATGCAGCGGGGCGCCCGCAGGCCGTCGGCGGCACGGTAGCGACACAGCTTCGCTCCCGCACCGGCAATCCGCCAGAACCGCATCCGGACCGTCGGGGCGCTATTTATCGAAGAAGATCAGCAGGGCA
>JANQGB010000537.1 GCA_028277545.1 Phycisphaerae bacterium
CAGTCGACGATGCTTCTATCAAGCGGGAGATTCGCGAAGCCGCCGAGGCCGAGGAACGCGAGAACTACGAACGCCGCATGACGCCGGAGTGGCTTGAAGCGCTCGAACCGCTGGGCACGGATGCGCACAAGCCCTTCCTGGAGATCGCCCCTTGGCTCATCGTGTTGTTCAGCGTTAGCTGGGAGGACGTAGGCGGCAAGAGACACAAGAGCTACTACCCGAACGAATCGGTAGGCATCGCTGCCGGGCTCTTCCTGACGGCATGTCACCAGGTGGGGTTGGCGACCCTCACCCACACGCCCAGCCCGATGCGCTTTCTGAACGCCATACTGCGCCGAGGGCGGAATGAGAAACCGTATCTGCTCATTCCGGTCGGGCATCCGGCGGACGACTGCACCGCACCCCTCCTGGTCAAGAAACAGGGCTCCGACATTCTCCAGTGGAATCGCTAGCGCAGTGCCTCAGAACCACTGGATCGTAACAAACCGAGAACCACAGTTCGCCCGGAGCCCAAACCACTGGATCGTAACGAGCCGCGAACTTCAGTTCGCCCGCCCCCTGAACCACCGGATCGTAACAAACTGCGAACGTCAGATCGCCCGGCTACATCACCACAGGATCGTATCGAGCCGCGAACTTCAGTTCGCGCGGACACCCAATCATCGACGACCCAGCCTATGCGCGACGCAAGACAACGCCATGAACTCTGAGGAACCCCACACCGCGGCGCAAGGTCGTCCGTACCGCAGGCTTCCAGCCCGCAGCTACCGCGATAAAGATGCCGGCAGGTCGCCGTGATACGAAGGCACGCTGCCCGTGCGGTGTAGTGCTACATTAGCCCGGCGGACTTGTAAGTGCTGCAAACGGCACACCGGCCGCGCCGTCTCGAGCTCCCGCCAGGCGCAAGAGAGAAACGCCGGAGACGGACCAAGCGGCCGGTTCCGGCGTTCTTCTTCGAAAGAGGAGAGGGCACTCCGTTGTTAAGAAGAGAACGTCCAATCCGCCGGCCGGCTACGCAACTTTTTCGTGAATTGTCGCCCGGGCGTAGTGGGAGCGAGCGTCTCACGATCCGGAGTCCGAGCCGGAGCTTGCTTGCCAGCGCGGGATGACAGAAAAGTCTCAGCCGGCAGGCAGGGCGATCGCGTTCAGGGCTTCGTTGGTCTGGGCCAGCGAACTTCCAATGGTGCCGAGCAAGGCGAACACCGCCAGCCAGCCCAGAAGTGCTAATCCGCTGCTGACGATACCGGTTACCGCCCAGCCGCCGCCCCGCACGTCAATGCCGCGGCGCCGGGCTCGCCGGATACGCAGCAGGCCTGCGATCCCCAGGCTTAGTCCCAATACCTGGCAGACGATCGGGATGATGGCAGTTATGCCGCATACGGCTGACGCGACAGCGCAGGAGTCCGTGCCGGCCTGAACCGGCAGGCCAGGGACACTGCCGTCGTCGAAAGCCCGGGATGGCATGATCGGGCGAGCCGCGCCCACCCCCGGCGACGGCACCGGCAGTGCTTCTACAGTTACCGGTGGCGCGGTCGCGGTCATGTCGACTGTCGAGTGGTTGGCTGGCAGTTCCGATTACTCCCCGGCGATCGAGCCTCGAATCTCTTCCCGTCTTGTTCATACGATACGCCCGGGCATTCCGGCGCGGGGGTATTGGCGCGCAGACCCGATAATCAGGACGTGGCGTCCAGCGGACAGTTCTTACGCTGGGTCAGGGCTGAGCTTCCTGGTTTGCTCTGCCGGTTGTCTTTCCGGAAGGTTCGCGACCGCCCGTTTCTGGGCGGCGGTGGGAATTCTGGCCAGGCGACGCTTTAGTTCCTCGAACATGCCTCGAATCACCGCGAAGTGCTCGTGTCTCTGCCGTTCAACACGCGGCACCACAGCCAACTCGCTCATGTTGGCCTTAAGGTGATCGGTCGCCCTGGTAAGCAGTTCAACGAGAATCGACTCGGCCGCCGTGGTCTGTCCGGGATCGAGTGCATAGAGGGCGATGAAGTTACGCACGTACGCTTCCCAGGTCGATGGGTCGTAAGCGAAATGTACCTTCGGCACCATACCCGTCCGGTCCAGCGCCGCTCGCTCCGCGTCTGAGAAACCGGGCGTAGCCTCGGCTGCCGACAGGGCGGCCTTGAGCTGTATGGGATCGTTCTGCAGGCCCCAGTGCTCCGGCTTCCAGCCGCCATTGGCCCAGGATTCTCGCATGTCCTGGATCGCGTCGACGCGGCGGTGGTAGGACTCCAGGTCGCGTTCCAGCAAGCCGCGGTGCTCCTCGGGGATCGACGCCTCGAAGGTTTCGATCATGCGCTCGCTGCGGCTCAGCCAATCCTCCATGAGTGATTCGCTTTCCTGCGTCCACTCGGCGATCGCCTCGGCAGTGAACGGCTCGCCGCGCACGCGCATGCCCACGTATTCCTGAGTGTGCTCTAGAAGGAGCGGTGCATTCTTAAGCATGAAGCCGAACGTCTCGCGGTAAATCGAGGATCTGAATGCGTCCCGCTTGTCGGCAGGCATGTCATAACGGTCTGAAACCCTCTCCACTATCGTCTCCAGCCGACGATTCAGTTCCCACGGTGGAATCTTGGCCACCTCGGTCAGGGTCTCGCGGGCAAACAGGTCTGACTCGCTGGTCCATTCGTTTTCTGACCACAAGTTCTCCACGGCAGCATCGATGAACTCGTGCTGTGGCTCCCAATCGCCGAGTTTTTGGAGTTCCGCGGTCAGAAGCTGAGCCTGGTGGCCTGGATTCGTCTCAGGTATGCGCCGCGCCGGGAGCTCCTGCTCGGGTGGTGGCGTCTGGGCGACGGCGAGCATGGCCAGCACAAGCAGTTTCATGGGCGTTGCTCCCCTGCGGTGGGGCGGGCCAGCCCCGACCCCCGTATTGTAGACGGCCGGGAGACTGATTCGCTACCTCATGGACGGACGCCATCCGGGTGAAGATGACCCGATAGACAAACTATTACAGTAGGCACGTGGACAGTGTGGCCTCTGGGACGCTCGCCGCGACGTCGCCTAAAGTGGCGGCAGACCTGCCCGCCCGCCACCTGCTCCGCCGCGCACGAATCGGGGCGTCAACACCCCGACGGGAGGAGCCCCCGCAGGCTGGGAGGCAGGGCGCGCCCCTTCGGCGTTGCGGATATTAGTCAGA
>JANQGB010000788.1 GCA_028277545.1 Phycisphaerae bacterium
GGCGAAGGGTATGAGACGTGGGGCACGACCGACGGCGTCAATGAGACGATCACGGTCCAGGACGGAGCCGACCAGGACTTCATCGCCGTTTTGAGCACCGACGGCGTGATTCCCGAGCCGGCGACGCTGAGCCTGCTGACCCTCGGCGTGCTGGCGATGATCCGTCGCCGTAAGGCCTCCTAGCCCGCAGCGCTCAACGCAGAGGGCACAGAGAACAGAGAGGTATTGTCAGAAAATGACTCCGACAGGCGGTTGGCTCCGGCTAACCGCCTGTTTTTCTCTTGGCTTTGGGTGCCTTTGTGGCTTTGGCTGCGATAGCCGCTACTCGATCTGACAGTCACGCTCCGGTTCCGGTTGGACGAGTCGGTGTTGGGTGTAGAGTTTGGGGCTGCAGCGATGGGCGGTGGCATCGGCCGCATCGTTCGTCGCCGTTGCCCACGCTCGTGTTTCCGAAGCAGTGCCAAGCGGCGCCCAAATCCCTTGCGGTGAAAGTCATGTCCTGGCCAACGCGGGTCGGAGAGGATCGGCCAATCGGTTGAACAGTTCGAGCAAAAGACTGCCGGCCGGGATGTCTTGGACTTCGGGGTGTTGACGTGGGCCAGGAAGGATTGAGTCAGACAACACGCAGTACCTCAACAGGTACTGGCCACAGATGTCGGCCGTGAACTCCGGGTGGAACTGCACGCCCCAGGCGGACGTGCCGATACGGAAGGCGTGGCAGGAGTCGTGGGGGTTGGCGGCGAGCACCGCGGCGCCAGGCGGTGGGGACAGCACCGACTGCTCGTGACAACAGTGGGCGAGAAACGGGCTCGGCATGTTGCGGAAGAGCGGATCGGTGTCGGCCTCGGCGGTGAGCTCGATCTCACGCGTCCCGATCTCCGGCCCAAGGGGATTGGGGCCCACCGTGCCTCCCATGGCGTGGGCGAGGAGCTGGTGGCCGTAGCAGATCCCGAGGATGGGCACAGCGGCTTCGACGATTCCCCTGAGCCATAGGGCGACACGTCGGCCGGGCTCTTCCAGATCGGTCACCATTCGATGCGAGCCGGTCAGAACCACCGCTGACAGCGCAGTGGGCGCGGGCAACGAGCAGCCGTGGCGTGCATCGACGAGGTCGAGCCGTTCGGCCGGGCGTCCCAGGCCCCGGGCGATCCAGTCCTCGAAGTCCCCCACGCGGTTTGCCAGGTCCGGGAAGGTCTCGCCGAGCTTGATGATGGTTAGCTTCGTCATGTGGCGTTACAGGCTCTCGATTGCCTCCAGTGTACACCTTCCCGACGTGGGCTGTTTGCCCGAATCGGCCCGCGACACGGTGGAGGTCTGGGCCTCATGAACAGGTTCAGGTTCTCGATGCTGCCATTCGGCCACACGGCGGAGGGCGTGGGCCTTGAAGAGGGCCCACACGGGACGGCCCGGCCGCAACTCCATGTCGCTGTAGGCCTGGCCCGTCAGCTCCACCACCAGCGGGACGCCGATGTTGACGGTCACGAGTACCGAGCGGTCCCGATCGGCCAAGCCGGTAATGATTCCCCGCATCTGGTTCTGCATGGAGATGTGCTCCACGGGGCCTGAACCCCGCCGCGACGGTGCACGCTGCTCTGCGGGCAGGCGACGTCGCCCTCGCCCTCGGCCCCGTGGAGCACATCTCCATGCAGAACCAGAT
>JANQGB010000854.1 GCA_028277545.1 Phycisphaerae bacterium
CGACGTCACGCGTCGACCGCTGCGGTTCCGCTATGGCGGTCGCGGACGGAGCCTGCCCGAAAGCGGACTGGGCGTGGATGTCGATCCAAACCGCCTGGCCGCGCTCCTGGCAGACGACGCCGTGCATTACAATTTCTGAACACCCTGCACCAAACACCCGCCCTGGCTCCCAGATGGCCTGTCGCGAGCGCAGCGTGTCGATGCGCTGTGGCCTTGGCGACCTGCCGTGCCTATAACGCCCTGGCTCCGCAGAAGCGGACTGCAGGCCGTCCGGTCCGGTACGGATCGGGCCAGAGCGATTGAGAGACGAGACCAACGCAAGGAGCGCATACCATGGCACACGTATTGCCTGATCTGCCCTACGGCTTCAACGCCCTCGAGCCGCACATCGACGCTCGCACCATGGAGATTCACCACGGCAAGCACCACAACGCCTACGTAACCAAGCTGAACGCCGCGATCGAAGGCCACCCGGACCTGGCTTCCAAGAGCATCGAGGACTTGCTGGCCGGCGCCCGCGACCTGCCTGACAGCATCCGCCAGGCGGTCATCAACAACGGCGGCGGCCACGCAAACCATACGCTGTTCTGGTCTATCATGAGCCCCAACGGTGGCGGCGAACCGGGCGGCGCGCTGGGCGACGCCATAACGTCGGCGTTCGGAGGCTTCGACCAGTTCAAGCAGCAGTTTGGCAACGCGGCGACGACGCGCTTCGGCAGCGGGTGGGCCTGGCTGGGTCTTGACCACAACGGAAAGCTACACGTGGGCAGTACCGCGAACCAGGACTCGCCCATCATGCAGGGCCACACGCCGATTCTGGGCCTGGACGTCTGGGAACACGCTTACTACCTCCATTACCAGAACCGCCGCCCAGACTACATCGCCGCGTGGTGGAACGTAGTCAATTGGGACGAGGTCGCGGCCCGTTTCCAGGCAGCAACTGGTAAGTAACGGCGCCCCGCCATCCAGCAAGCCATCGGGCTCAAGCGACGCCGGCAGGCGCCGCCTTGAGCCCGTTTTGTGTTTGCCAAACGATCGTTGACGCCCATGCTACACAATCTTAGGGTACGCGTGCCACGCTTTGCGAGGCGCGATGCAGTTAGTCCGCGGTCCGCGTAGCGTCGCCTGCCCGCCGCAATCGTCAGGCGACGCCCGCAGCCAACGCAAACAGAAAGGATCCGATCATGCCCTTCACACTACCCGAACTGCCGTTCGCCAAGACGGCCCTGGAGCCGCACCTCAGCGCTGAGACGTTCGATTACCATCATGGAAAGCATCACAACGCCTACGTCACCAACCTCAACAAGATGATCGAGGGCAGGCCCGAAGCTGGCAAATCGCTCCAGGAGATCATCATGTCGGCCGACGGCGGTATGTTCAACAACGCCGCCCAAGTGTGGAACCACACCTTCTACTGGAGCTGCCTCAAGCCCGGCGGCGGCGGCGAGCCGACCGGCGCGCTGGCCGACGCGATCAAGCGCGACTTCGGATCGTTCGCCAAGTTCAGGGAGGAGTTCGCCTCAGCGGCGGCCACACAGTTCGGTTCCGGCTGGGCCTGGCTGGTGCTCGACGGCGGCAAGCTGAAGGTCGCCCAGACCGCCAACGCCGACACCCCGCTGAAACACAATCAGACCGCCCTGCTGACTATCGACGTCTGGGAACACGCGTACTACATCGATTTTCGCAACGCCCGGCCCAAATACATCGAGACCTTTATGGACAAACTCGTGAACTGGGAGTTTGTAGCCCAAAATCTGGCCCAGGCAACTTAAGTATTGCAGGAACGGAGGAGTGAGCCCGGCCCGCGGAGCGCATACGGACAGCAGGCCTGCTCTCGAACCTGGCAATCGGTCAGGCGGTTACGGACGTCACGAAAGCTCCCTGCAGGCGTCGCGGACCAACTCCTCCGTCTTTTCCCAGCCGATGCAGGCGTCCGTGACAGAGACCCCGTAGCGCAGTTCAGTCTGGCCGGGCTCGAAGGCTTGGCTGCCCTCGAACAGGTTGCTCTCCAGCATGGCGCCGACCAACAGGCGGCTGCCCGCGGCCCGCTGACGCACGACGCTGCGCCAGGCCACTTCCTGGTAGGCGTGTCTCTTGTTCGAGTTGGCATGGCTGCAGTCCACAGCGATCCGGGGCTCCAGCCCCGCGTCGCGCATGCGCTGGGCAGCCTCAAAAACACACTCCGGATGGTAGTTGGGCCCCTGCCGCCCGCCGCGCAGAATAATGTGGCCCCACTTGTTGCCGCTGGTGCGGAAGATAGCAGTCCTGCCCTGTTCATCGATTCCCAGGAAGTTATGCGGATGAAGGGCGGACTTCATGGCGTCGACTGCCACCTGCACGTTGCTGTCGGTGCTGTTCTTGAAGCCAATCGGCATGGACAGGCCGCTGGCCATTTCGCGGTGAGTTTGCGATTCCGTGGTCCGGGCACCGATTGCCGCCCAACTGACCAGGTCGGCTATGTACTGTGGCGTGATCGGATCGAGCATCTCCGTGGCAGCGGGCAGGCCTCGCCCCACGATCTCCAGCAGCATGCGCCGGGCCACCCTCAGCCCCTCGTCAATAGCGAATGTGCCGTCCAGGTGCGGATCGTTGATCAGCCCTTTCCAGCCCACCGTGGTCCGCGGCTTCTCGAAATAGACACGCATGACGACGTAGATCTGATCCGCGACCTCGCGGGCCAGTGCCGCCAAGCGGTCGGCATATTCCAGCGCCGCTTTCTCATCGTGTATGGAACAGGGACCGACAATGGCCAACAACCGGTCGTCCCGGCCATCGAGAATCGACTTGATCACTTCCCGGCTATCCACCACCAGTTGCCGAGTCAGCGACGTGTTGGGCAGGTCCTCTCTGATATCCTGCGGCGAGGCCAGCGGCTGCACGGCCCGGACGTTGACGTTGTGTGTGCGCTGCGGTGGCTTCGTGTCGGCTGTATCGTACGCACGGTCGCCTGGCTGCCGAGCTGCCTGGCCGCTGCCTGTTCCATCGCCGTCAGTTGCCGCCATCTACACAGCCTTGTAAAGAGATTTCGGCGCGGGCCGTGCTGGCACCAGCACCGCTAACAACTCGGCCGCCCATCGCCCCGCACTGCGTCTTACACGCCAAGCCACGCTGGGCCCACACGCGGGGCGAGCCGCACGCACCATCATGCGGCCACATTAGAGGATTCATTGTGCGGTGCGGCCTTGTCAAGCCGGAACTGTTTTTACACCCGTGCCGATAACCGCTGCGCGCAGTCACTCCAGGAAGCAATACGCGTGAAGCGTTCCCACCCCGCACGCCGAACCGTTCAAGCTCGGGCGCCGTACATCAGCGAAAGCGCCTGGATTGGCCGGCCGCCAACGTCCGGTGTGACGCAACGCCACGCGCGCCGGACGGGTGAGACCGCCCTTGCCCGTCCGCGCGTACCCTGGCAGAATCCCCGGCGAGAACACAAGGAAGGGCCATGGAGCGAGACGAATCGCGGCAATGGGACGCCAGTACGCTGCGGTCGCCCCACCAGCAGCATGACAAGGCCGCTCGCGTCCGGCAGATGTTCGACGCCATCGCGCCCACCTACGAACGGGTCAATTCCCTGTTCAGCGGCGGGCGCGACGCCTATTGGCGACGCCGGGCGGTCGAGCTGGCCGGCGTCTGTGAGGCCGACACCGTGCTGGACATCGCCTGCGGCACCGGCGACTTGGCTCGCGCCATGGGCGCTGCCAAGGCCCACCAAGCAATCGGCTGCGACTTCGCTCACCAAATGCTGGTCCGAGCCCGGCACCACCCTACGCAACCGGCAGTCTGCTGCGAAGCCAACGCCCTGGCGCTGCCCTTTCCTGACGGAGCGGTCACGGTTACCAGTTGCGCGTTTGGAGTGCGAAACTTCCAGGATCTCGACGCTGGTTTGAGGGAGATGCACCGCGTCCTGCGCGGCGGCGGCCGGACGGTCATCCTGGAATTCACCAGGCCTTCCAACGCGGTGATTCGCTCGCTTTACGAGCTCTACGCGTCCCGGATAATGCCAGTCCTGGCAAGCTGGACCAGCCGGGACTGCTCAGGCGCCTATCGCTATCTGCCACGCTCGGTGGTATCCTTCCTGGACGCTGGACAGATGTGCGACCGGCTGCTGGCAGCCGGATTCGTCGAACCGCGAGCCACGCCGCTGACGTTCGGCGTGGTTACCGTGTACGTTGCCCGCAAGGAGTTGCATGGCTGATCGACGGAACATCGATCGACGTCAGAGCGGTCGCCGTTCTTCCGACACGCGCCGCCCGGTACGCGGAGAAGCCGGAAACCAGTCAGCATCCGGGAATGCAGAGTCACGCCCGCCAATCTTCGACGTCTGGTCGCGCAGCGGTACCAAGTATCGCTTGAGGGCGGCGGTACTCCTGGTAGTCAACGTGCTGCTCTTCGCTGCGCTGGGGTGCTTCGCCTACTGGCTGAGAACCGGCGATATATTTGCCCCGGCCCACGACGGTTACTGGCGCCAGTTTGCCGAGACATTTCACCCCTCGGCCAACACTACCGTCACGCTCAGCAGCCTGCTGACCTACCCAATTAACGTTCACCGGGTGCCCATGCAGATCGTCATTCTGGGTCTGCAACTGGCCGCTCTGGTGTCCATACCCATCCTGATCTCGATCCTGTATCGCTTTCCGGCGTGCCTGCCCTTCGTAGGCGTAGTGGCGTTTCTGGCCATGATGCCGTGGCTGGCCATCACCTTGACCGGTGCTTGCGTTCTGGCTTCACTTCGGCCGTTCCGATTCCAGTTCAGGTTCGCGTCGGCTCTGCTGGGCCTCCTACTGGTGATTGTGTACTTCTTCGCTGCATCCAGGCAGACCAGCGTGCCGGTTGCCGTGATCGAGAACCCGGCCGACCGTATCATGTTCATGTTGCCCTGGCTACTGGCTGCAGTGGCCGCATGCGCGGTGATGGCCTTTGTGCTGCTGATCGCCAAGTGGGTCAACTATCGCCCGGGGGCGGTGGCCCCGCTCCTGGCTCTGATGTTCCTGATACCAATCATCCTGTTCGAGTTCTATGTTGGGCGAGACGAGTTGCACTACCGCGTGCTGGAGCATGACTTCGGCCCTGGGTCGGACTATCTGGCCGATCGTGACGTGGCGGAGGAATTCGAATACACGGTTCAACTCGACTGGAAGGTGCGCCCCTCGCCAAAGCCCCAACGCGAAGTCAGCGAGCGGACGGTCGAACTGCTCTGGCTGCTTCAACTCGACGCAGAACGGAACCGCTACGAAGTGAAACGCCGCGTGGACTGGTTCTGCAAGCACTTTCCAGATAGCCGCTACGCCGTAAACGCCCTCTACCTGAAGGGCCGGGCCTTGGACATGCGGGTGGATCAACAGGCCTTCCGTACGGACGCCCGCGCGGTGCGCTTCTATAGTAGCTTCCCATCCGAGTCGTCACGCAGCACGTGGCTGATGGTGGCGGACAACGCTCCGCGTTCTCCGATGGCGGCTGTGGCGCTGCACCGGCTGGCAATCCTGGACGCCCGTTCCGGAGATATTGCCAGTGCCCTCAGGCGATTGGACAGCCTGTTCGCCCAGTATGGCGAGGCCGCCACCACTACCCAGGCTTCGCCGCAAACAGAGGCCCAGGGCCTGGGACGCGGACCGGTCGAGTCCAGCCTGGGGATCACGCTGGACCACACACTGTTGGAAGGCCGGCGCCTGAAGTCGTTATTGATCGAAAATAACGATCCGCTGTACGGTTACCTTCCCATCGAGGAATTCCTGCATTTCGACCCTAAGAACGAGCAGTATCCCGACAATCTTCGGCGTCTGATCGAGAAGTACCCCAGCGCCCAGCTTACCGACAACGCGGAATTGGAAATCGCCCTGGCTACTCCGGACGTAGCTGAGAGTATCGCGCTTCTGGAGAGCTGCGTTCGGCGCCGTCCGCACGGCGATGCCCTTCCAGAGACACTGTATAGGCTGGGCCAGGCGTATCAACAGTCCAAACGACCCGATCAGGCTCGAATCTGGTACTCTCGGATTCTGGCCGAGCGGCCCGACTCGTTCTGGCGCCGCCTGGCGGAGGAGCGCCTGCGCGTGCTGCCTCCCGAGGCCTCGACAACCACGCCCGATCCCTGAGGTATTCGCTCATGTCCAAACGTATCGTCGTCGCGATTACTGGCGCCAGCGGAGCGGTTTACGCCCAACAGCTACTGCAAAGGCTGACAAGTTCCGGCGTGGAAGTACACCTGGTCTGCTCGCCTTACGGGCAGCGGTTACTGGCGGATGAGTTGGGCATCACCGGGGTGTCGACTGAGGCTCTACTGGGCAACGCCAGCCAACAGCTAATCGTCCACTCGTATCGTGACCTGGGCTCGAAGCTGGCCAGCGGCTCCTTCCAGACTGACGGCATGATCGTCTGTCCGGCGTCGAGCAACACACTGGGTGCCATAGCCGCCGGCCTGGGCGACAACCTCATCACCCGGGCGGCAGCCGTCACCCTCAAGGAGGCCAGACGCCTGATTGTGGTGCCCCGTGAGATGCCCTGGAGCCAGATCGAACTGCGCAACGCCCTGCGAATCAGCGAGGCGGGCGGCGTTATCTGCCCCGCGGCGCCGGGCTTCTACATGCTACCCAAGTCGATTGACGATCTCGTGGACTTTGTGGTCGGCAAGTTACTCGATCTGGTCGGCGTCGAGCATTCACTTAACACGCGCTGGGGCGAGTTGCCCAAATGACCGCGCCCGAGGAGTCAGCCCCACACGCCGCATCAGCAGCGCCGAGCATATGGCAGCAACTGTATCTGTGGGGCGAGATGATCAAGTTCTCGCACTCGATCTTCGCCCTGCCCTTCGCTGTGATGGCGGCCTTTCTGGCCGGCCGTCATATCAACGGCTTGGGCCGACCATACGCAGGTCAACTGGTTCTGCTGGTAGTTTGCATGGTGGCGGCCAGAAGCGTGGCCATGACCTTCAATCGCATCGTGGACGCAGCTATCGACGCCCGAAACCCGCGCACGGCATCGCGGCCCTTGCCCGCCGGCAGGCTACGGGTTGCGGCCGCTCACACCTTTCTCGCCCTGGCGGTGGTGACCTTCGGTATGGCCTGTTTCGCCTTCCACCGGTTTTACGGCAACGTCTGGCCCATGGTATTCTCCGGGCCCGTGCTAATCTACCTCTGTGGCTATTCCTTCACCAAGCGCTTCACATGTTGGTCGCACCTGGTCCTGGGAAGTGCCATAGCGTTGTCTCCGGTGGCGGCCTGGGTGGCAATACACCCACTCAGTGTCGGCTGGCCAGCCGTACTGCTGATGGGCGCGGTGACTTTCTGGATCGCGGGTTTTGACATCATCTACGCCTGTCAGGACATCGAGGTGGATCGCCGGGAGGGGCTGCACAGTATACCGGCACGGCTGGGGCCGGCCCGGGCACTCCTGATGGCCCGACTGTTCCACGGCTCGACAGTTGCGCTTCTGGTTGCCCTGGCGGTAGTGGCGAGCCTGGGTTGGCTGTACCTGATCGGCGTCGCCGTAGCGGCTGTTCTGCTGGCCGTTGAAAACAGCATCGTAAGACCGAACGACTTCTCCAGGGTCAATCTGGCCTTCTTCACTATCAACGGAATCGTGAGTATCGTGTTGTGTATCTTGACGCTGGCGGACATCCTGACGAATCGTCCGCCGGTGTTCTAGACAGCCGCCAGGTATTGGCGCACCCGCTGGTCGTCGGGGTAAGCCCACCCAATAGGTGGAACAGTCAAGAGCATGTCGCCCACCAGCACATCCGACAGGTCAGGACCACACACCGGAGGACTACTGCTGGCCGGCATCCTGCTGCTGTACCTCGCTGGATCGCTCGTTGGCATCCGCTGGGGACTGCCCAGCCGCGACGTCGACACATACCTCTTTGGTGACAACGAGCCCTGGACCGGCGAGCGCATTGCCCGGCTGACCAGAACGGCCGAGAAGACCAGCGACACGCGCGGCGCCGACGTCGATGCCGACCCGCTGGCCAGGACGGGCGACCCCATCGCACTCACCGACAGCGAAGAGAAGGTGGCGGCCATCTACCTGCGGTACAGGCTGTACACGCACCAGCCTGACGAAATGATCACCTTAATGGCTCTGTCGCAGATGAATCCGGGCGAATGGGACTTCGACCCGCGCATGTATCAGTACGGCGGGCTGTTCATCTACCCGGTCGGAGCCGTCATCGCCACCTGCGGCAAACTCGGCCTGATCGACGTCCGGGGCGATCCCGTCTACTACCTCGATCATCCCGACGCGTTTGGGCGGTTCTACGTTGCGGCCCGGGCCTATGTCGCTGCCTGGGGACTGGTTGGAGTGATCGTTGCCTACCTGATCGCCCGCCGACTGCAGGACCGACGGGCGGGGTTGTTGGCCGCGCTGCTCTTCGCCGTGCTACCAGTGGTGGTTTGCATGGGGCACGAAGCCAAGCCGCATCTGCCCGGAGCCGTGCTGATGATGCTGGCGGTGCTGCTGGCCATGCGCTACGCCGCCGGCGGGCGGCGGCGGGACTGGCTGGGTCTCTGCATCGCCTGCGGCGCCGCTCTCGGGATGGTGCTCTCCTCCCTGCCGGTGTTCGTGCTCATACCGCTGGCGGAACTGGTCCGCCTATACCGCGATGACGCCATACCTGGCCCGGCAATCGGTCGAGCCATGTTGGGCGTCGTGCTGGGGGGAGCGACTTACGCCCTCACCAATCCGTACGTGCCGATCAACCTGCTGGTCAACCGTGAAGTGTTAGCCAGCAACTTTGGCAACTCTCTGGCTATGTACCAGATAGACCGCCTCGGCCAGGGCCTTACACGTATGCTGGAGCTTACTATCGAAGGTGCCGGCCTGCCGGTGGTGATAGTCGGCGTGCTGGCCCTGGCCGAGGTGGCTCGGCGCAAGTTCTGGGACGCCGCCCCGCTGGCGGCCCTTACTGCGTTATTCTTCGTGCAGTTCGTGCTGATTGGTGCCGGCAAGCCGGCAGAGTACGGCCGCTTTGGGATCTTTATCAACGCCGCCCTGGCGATTGCCGCCGGCTGCGGGCTGGCTCGACGCTGGACACCACGCGTGCCCTGGATCAACTGGGCAGCCGCAGGACTGAGCATCGCCTGGGTCGGTTGGCTGGGCGGAACTTATCTGGTCAACTTCAGCGCCGACGCTTCCGGGGAGCACACCAGGTGGGCAGCGGCGGATGGCATGCGCGCCGAGCCGGGCTCTGTGGCGGTTGTGGCCGAGCCCGTGCCCTATTGCTTCCCGCCGGTCAACTTCGCCGAGCGTAGCGTCTGGCTGTTCCCTTCGCGCCAGCGGTGGATCGAGGGGTTCCGAAGCGCCGACGCTTCGGGTGACGGCGCGTATCCGCGGTTGCTGGTCACCATGGAAGACAAGGTCCCTTCCGGGCGCACGCCCGTTTCTCTCCCGCAACGCTGGGCAACGCTGGGCCATAGCACCTGGGTCCTTGATTACCGCCCGCCCGTACAAAGCCCCATCAGTTGGGCGAACAAACCGGTAGCAGTCCAGCATGAGTTACAGCCTGAGGGACCTGGCGAATAGGCTGCGTGTTCGCCCATCGTCAAGAAGAGAGGTGCGTCCGGGACGCGCCCTGCAGGACCGCTCAGGCCCGGGGTACCGAACCCAGCAACTCCTGGATCTTGGCCGCCATGTCACCGGCCCGCAGCAACGTCTCGCCCACCAGGATAGCCTTGGCCCCCGCGCGCGCCGCTTGCTCGACGTCGGCACGGGTCTTGATGCCACTCTCGGACACCAGGAGCGGTTTGTCAGTCAGGGCCGCCGCCAGGCGAGCCGTGGTTGTGATATCAGTACGCTGTACACTCAGGTCGCGGTTGTTGATGCCCAACAACCTCCGCTCCGGAGAGCCGAAGTCAACAGCGTCGGTAAGGTCGCTGAGCAGATCCGCGTCATGGACCTCTATCAGGGCGGTCATGTGCAGACCGTTGACGATCTCTGCCAACCTGGCGACCTCCCGAGCGCCCAGAACCTCTGCGATCAACAGCACGGCATCGGCGCCATGGCGTCGGGCCTCGTGGACCTGGTATTCGTCCACCACGAAGTCCTTCCGCAACACCGGCAGTGGCACGGCCGCCTTGATAGCGTTGATGTACTCGATCCGCCCCTGGAAGTAGGTCTGATCGGTCAGGACCGAGATGGCCGACGCCCCGCACTGGTAATAGGTCGTGGCGATGGCGACCGGATCGAAGTCCCGGCGAATGACGCCGGCTGACGGGGAGGCCTTCTTCACCTCGGCGATCAGGTGAACTCCTTGCGGGGCCGGGGTCGCCAGGGCTGCGTGGAAGTCCCGCGGCGGTTCGATCTCCCGACTCTCGGCGATCAGCCTCTCTACCGGCATCGCTCGCCGGGCAGCGGCGACTTCTTTTCGTTTGGTTTCGACGATGCTGTCCAATATAGTCGTCACCGATGGCCTCCGTGACATTATTGCTGGCGAGTGTAGCCTCCGGTGAATCGGCCGGCAACGAGCCCCTCTCGGCCAACCCCTGGGTGCCGCGACTCCTCCTGGCGGAACAGGTGCTCTGGACGGCTGGCGGAGTCCTGGCACTCATCGGGATAGCCGTCTGGCTACGGCGGGGCCGTCGCAATCCGCTGGCAGATATTCCTCAGCGTCCCAACCGCCTGCTTCCCGAGCACCTCATCGCGGTCCTCCTGGTCTTCCTCTGCATCCTGACGCTAATGCAATCGGCTCTTACCCTCCTGCCGGAGGGCATGGAACTCAGGCTGACCAGCGGCACGGCCGCCCAGCTCCTGGGGGCGCTAGTCTGCTTGCTGGTGGCCGCGCGATCCTTTGACGGCGGCCTGGGCCGTTTCGTGTTCGGCCAGGGCAGATCGAGCCGCCAGGTCATTGAAGGCACCGTGCTCTTCTGCGTGGCCTTGCCGTTGTGCAACCTGATCTACAACGCGACCACGGCGCTGCTCCAGCATCTCGACCCGGGCTTCACCATGCACGAGCACGCCGTGATTGACGCCCTGCGTGAACACAGCGAGCCGGCCTGGGCCCTGTGGATCGGTGCGGTTGTCGTTGCTCCCGTCGCCGAGGAGCTGTTCTTCAGGGGCCTTCTACAGACCTTCCTTAGAAACGTCACCAACAGGCCGTGGGTAGCTGTGGCGGTGGCGGGCGCTGTTTTCGGCATCGCCCACAATCCCCAGCCGCATGCGGTGCCTACCATCGCCGCGCTTGGTGTCATACTTGGCGTCACCTACGAACGGACGGGTTCGCTGGTTGCCCCCATTACCCTGCACGTGCTGTTCAATGCCAAGACCATGATCTGGGAGGGCTTGGCCCCGGGCGGAGGGTAGTCTGCCGAGACGTAAGAAGTTGCCAGGACCTGGCCGTGCGGCTCGGCGCATACCGGGACGCGGAGCTACAATCGTCCGCAACAGCCGGCCAGAACCGAACCGGCAGAGGGAAGACACGACGCCTCATAATCTGATTGGAGAAGGCATGAAGCTCTACCACCTGGCTCTGCTCCTGCTTCCGGCGGCCGCTGCCCCCGCACTGGCCGGCGACAACGACCAGCACGCCACCGCCGTAGCCCGCGCTCGCGAATTGCTGCAGCTGCTTGTCGACGAGAAATTCGCGGAATTCCATAAAGCCGGCACCGACGAACTGAAGGCGAACCTGCCGGCGGACAAGGTCGCTGAGATCTGGAAGTCCATCGGGGAGAAGATGGGTGCCTATGGAAAGGAGATGGACTATACGGCCGAGGTGGTTCTGGGCGACACGGTTGTGGCGCTCTCCTGTCGATTCGAGCGCGCCGATCTGATCGTGCGCATCGTGATCGACGCAGAGGGGCGGATGTCCGGCCTGTGGTTCGCCCCGGACACGTCCCGCGTGGAGTACGACGCCCCTGCATATGTTGACCAGTCGAAGTTCCGGGAAGAGGAGGTTACTGTCTCCGCCGGCCGCTTTGCTCTGCCCGGCACGATCACCCTGCCCAAAACAGCCCAGCCCGAGGGAGGATTTCCCGCCGTTGTGCTCGTCCACGGATCCGGACCGCAGGACCGCGACGAGACCATCTACGTCAACAAGCCGTTCCGCGATCTTGCCTGGGGCCTGGCCACCAGAGGCATCGCTGTGCTGCGTTACGAGAAGCGGACCTTCAAACACCCGACCGCCCACACGGACGATAATATCACGCTGGACGACGAAACCATCGAAGACGCTGTCGCTGCCGTCAAGCTGCTCATGGACCGGGGGGAAATCAACCCGCGGCGCGTGTGCCTGCTGGGCCATAGCCTGGGCGCAGTGGCGGCCCCCTTCGTCGCCCTGCAACAGCCCGAACTTGCTGGCGTGATCATGCTGGCCGGCTGTTCCCGGCCGCTGACTGACGTGATCGAGGACCAGGTCGAGTACGTGGTCGCCGCCGATGGCAAGGTCACTGACGAGGAGCGGGCCGAGGTTGAGAAGATCAAGAAAGATCTTGCGGAGGTCAGGGCAGGCAAACTGGACGGCGACGACGCGGTGCTGCCACGCAAATACCTGCACATGCTCAAACGTTACGACACGGTAGCGGCCGCCGGGAAGCTCACCCTCCCAACCCTGATCGCGCAGGGCAAGCGCGATTACCAGGTGAACATGAAGGACTGGGACCTGTGGCGAGAGTCCCTGAAAGACAAGTCCAACATCACCTTCAGACTGTTCGAGAAGTGCAACCACCTTTTCATCGCCGGCGAGGGACCTTCAACGCCCGAGGAGTACATGATCGCCGGTCACGTCGCACCTGGCGTGATCGACACGCTGGCCAACTGGATTACCAACCCCCAGACGAACTGAGCCCACGCAACCTGGCTTCACGGCACTGCGTGTCGAAGATATTCCGGCCCGGCGCGTCCGGACACGGTGCACGGGAATAGTCGGCACGACTGTTCTGTTACTGACTCGTGGCCGCCCACGGCCCGGAGGTCAGTGCCGTAAGCCAAGGTTGCGCGCATCGTTCGGAGGATAGCACAATGCCTATGGACGAACGCCTGGGTCGGTGGACCGGATTCGCTTTGCAGTTTGTTGCCGCCTTATCAACTCTACTGGCCTGTGGTTGCGGCATGTCGGACCCGCCGGACAGCAGGACTGCCGAGACCACCACTGTGCCTGATCAAGAGACTGAGCCGACGGTCGGACAGGACATCGGCGGCAGCGACATCGAGGCTGGAACGAAACGCTGAGCCAGGTCCTGCTGGAAGACGGGTACGAGCTGGATCTGGCATCCCGGCAGTGGCGACGCCTCGACGCAAGTGCGGCGCCGCAGCCGCGCTGGCAGGCGTCAGTCGGATTCGAGCCGGGGACCGGACGGGCGTGGATGTTCGGCGGACCGCGCGATTTCGGTGGCGACGATGCCTTCAAAGACACCTGGAGCTACCAGCCCGAGACAGCGTCCTGGACCAAGGCCGCTGTCCTGGAGCCGTGATATGGCGCCTAAGGCGGCTCTGCCACAGTCTGGCGCCTAGAGCAGCTCGCTGTAGACGCCCTCGGTCTGTCCGGCAATCACATCCCAACTAAAGCCGTAGGCCGCCTTGACCCGACCCTGTTCTCCCATCCAGCGGGCGTGTTCGAAGTTGCCGAAGGTCTCGTTGATTCCCCAGCAGATGGAGCCTGGATTGTCGTGGACCAGGAAGCCGTCGCGGGTATGGGTCACGAACTCCCGTGGACCTCCGTTGTGGGTCGCCACGACGGGCTTGCCCGCCGCCCAGGCCTCGAGGATGACTATGCCGAAGGGCTCGTTTCGGCTCGGCACGCAAACCAGGTCGGTGCTCTTGTAGAGGTTCAGAAGATCGCTGTGCTCGCTCATCGGGCCCAGGAACCGCGCCGCGTGGGCAACACCCAACTCGTGGACCCGGCGTTCGAGATCGCCCCTCATGTAGCCGTCGCCCACGAACACGAACTTGGCGTCACCGCGCCGGTGCAGTACGCCGGGAATCGATTCCACGAGCAGATCCGGCCCCTTCTGAACCGCCATCCGACCGACAAACAGAGCCATCGGATCGAGCGGTCCGATGCCGTACGTCTTGCGGCAGACGGCCGGATCGATGAAGCCGTCGAACTTGTGAACGTTGATGCCGTTGTACACCGTCCGCAGCTTCCAATCAGGGACGTGGTAATGGGCTTTGACTTCCTCCGCCAGCACGCCGGAGACCGTAATCACCCGATCGGCGCAGAAGGCTCCTTCGGCCTCCACGGCACGAATTCGCTCGGACTGCCCGTTGTGGGCCACGTTCCCGCAACGACCGAATTCCGTGGAGTGCAGCGTCAGTACCGTGTGGCGATGGCGGTCATTCTTGATCTGCACTACCGCCTTGGCGCACAGCCAATCGTGACCGTGCACTATGTCAAACGGCGCATTCATGTGCGCTTCAGTATCGCCCAGGAAATAGGCAAAACTGTTGCCCATATTGTTCATCTCGGTGATGAAGTCGCCGTTCAGTTCGATCGGGCAGCGATGATAGTGAACGTCGTCGACAACATCGTAGGTTGACTGCCCCTCACCAAGACGCACGTAGACGTGCACCTCGTGCCCGCGGCGTTGCAGGCCGGCTGCCAGCTCCGTCACGTGCGGGGCCACGCCGCCAACCGCCACCGAGTGCAGGCTTTCCCAGGACAACAGCGCGATCTTCATACTGTTTCGCTCCCAATGGTTTCGTTCGGGATCTTGGCTACTTGGCTTGCCAACCGACCGCTCACGGGCTGCCTCCGCCAGACCGGAGACCGCAATCGGGCGCCCGGATTGGCACACGTAGGGTAGTGTCCAGCGCGCTGCCGGGCAAGAGGGCACCGGCAGTGGAGACGATCAGCCTTGTCCGACCGGGGGCAAGCCCGCCGTCACTCGAAGTAGCCCGGGGACACTCTTTCGCGGCAGCTCCGTGACTGGTAGGCCCGGGCGAGATCCAGGAAGATCTCCAGATCGCGATCGATGTTGGTGTTCACGCCGTCGAAGTAGAGATTGCGGATGGGTAGATCGTCGTGGTCGCTGCTGACGGCCGGGTAGACCGCTTCGCAGATCACGCCGTTCATGCAGGTAAAGGGGCTAATATCGATAATCCCGTCGGCGCCCTTGGCGTGAAGGTAGATGGCTTTGCCCACGCTCAGCACCATTTCCCCGAGACAGCCTTCCGCGGGCAGGTAGGGCTCTGCCGCGGCAAGAACCTCGCGCACATCGTGCGGTTCCTCATACCCCACCAGGTCGCGGGCGACCGGAGCCAGCAGCGCTTTCTCGTACTTGTGCTGGGTGTGCGACTTGACCTTGGCCTTGAGGTAGTCGGCGTTGAGCTTGCCGCGCTCCCGGATGATCTGCGACTCGTGCGACCAGTTGGTGTACCACACCCATTCGGCTATGTCGGATATCCAGCACTCGCCGCCGTGCCGCTCTATACGCCTGGCCACGTCGTCGTTGCTGAAGGTGTTGAGGCGGCAGAAAATCTCCCCCACCAGGCCGATGAGCGGCCGACCGCGTTCGTACCGCGCAGGCACCGCCCGGAAGCGTTCGCGCATACGCTCCACGCCGGCTGCAAGTGCCGACAGCCGTTCTTTGACCGACAGGTCGCCGCGCTCGGCTACGCCCACAAAATCCCCCAGCGACTCGTGGAACGCGTGATCCGCGTCACCATCGGTGGTCTCGTAGGGTCTGGTCTTGAGCAGGAACTTGACCAGGATGTCGCCGCACACCAGGCCCATCCAGGCGGCCCTCATCAGGTCGCCGGCGTGCTCCCCGACTCCGTCATATCCGTTCTCGCTGGACGGCGAGACGACTGCCACCTGGCCGTAACCCATCTCGCCCAGAACCTGCTTGAGGTACGGAGCGTACTGCCCGAACCGACAGGGGCCGTGCGCCGTCGGCATAAAGAAGGCCGTCTTCTGTGGCTCGAAGCCGGGCTGGCGACAGACCTTCAGAAAATCCCCCAGCGTGACCTTGTGCGGCAGGCACTCTTCACCGCTGCTGTTGAGACCACCGAGGTCCAGCGTATCGGCGTCGGAGTCGGGCGCCACCGTCGCGTCGATGCCGACCGACCGAAACGCCGCCGCCATCATCCGGGCACCGGCGTAGGCCATTTGGGGGATGTAGAGCTTTCTACCCCGCAGGCCGGACTTTCCTGTCCGGGCACCGGCTGGCTGGTCGCTTCTGTCGGCAAGTTTCGCCACCATCGCAAAATCCCCTTGCTGTCCAGATATGCTTCGCACCGGGTCATCATGCCGGCGTCGTTCGAATGTCCGTCAAACTGCAACGTCAGGAATGGTTTGCCGGAGGCCGGCCTGATGAACCCCTTGACGAACGAATCCGGACCGCATTTGAAGTTGGTGATGTAGATTATGTGCAGGTTGGGATGGTCAGCCACGATCCTGGCGGCCGCCAGAATCTTGCGCCCGTACTCCCAATACATATTGTCGTTGACATCGCGCACATCGACATCCGCCACTGGCAGGGCGTCGATGGGCAGCACGTTGACACCGTATAGATCTCGTAGCTTCTTGGCTGTCGAGAGGCTGACGCCCGCGTCGTGAACGTTGTACGGGCGGCCCACTATGACCATGCCCGCCTCGCCGGTCTGCTCCAGCGTGTGCAGCGCTTCAGTGCCGGCTTGCAGGTACGCCTCCCGGAAACGCTGCTGGGCGGCCAGGGCCGAATCGAAGGCTCGCTCCGCGACCGCACGACTGGCGCCGAGGTCGACCGCCGCCTGGCACAGCACTTTGCGCAGGTGCGGCGCCCCCTCACGCAGTCGAATCGTCGGGCACACGATCCGCCCACCCCAGGACCGGAAAGCCGGCGCCTGCCGGACAACAAACGGCAGCGTCTGGCCCCAGGGGCAGACGTGGCTCTCGTTGTCCATGAACTGCGTCTCGGCGGACAGAATGTTGGGCAGCCAGATGCAGTCCACCCCCTTGTCGACCAGGTCGGCCACATGCCCGTGAGCTACGATGATCGGAAAACAGGGCTCAGCGACTACCGCGTCCAGCCCCTGCTGTACGCTGCGCCGGTTGGTTGATTCCGAGAAGACCACGCCGAAACCGCAGTCGCGGAAGAACCGCCGCCACAGCGGCAGCATGTCGTGCGTGTACATGGCCATCGGCACGCCGATGCGTACCCTCGGATCGGCAGGATCGCCGCCGTCATCAGCGGCCAGAAGGTCGGCTCGCAAGGCCACCAGGTCGGGGATCACCGGCTTGCGGTCGGTCTTGGTACGTTTGCGGTACCGGTCGGAGCACTTGTCACCCCAGAAGGTCTTCTCGCCTTCTACCTTGAACTCCTGCACCGAACAGAGGTTCCCACACCCCTTGCAGGTGAACTCCCGCAAAGAGTAATCGACCTTGCCCAGATCGTACCCGCGGAAGCGGGTGACCAGCTTGGCACTGCTTACCTTCTCCTTGGCCAGCAGGGCCGCACCGATCGCTCCCAGCACAGCGTTGTGCGGCGGGACGATTATTTCCTTGCCGGTCACCGCGGCAAAGGCGGCCGCCACTGCATCGTTGTACGCGGTTCCACCCTGGAAGAAGATGCAGTCGCCAATCACGCGGCCGCGAACCACGCGGTTGATGTAGTTGTAGGCAATCGAGTAGGCCAGGCCGGCTATGACGTCGTTGCGCTGGGCGCCGCGCTGCATACAGGTGTTGACGTCCCGCTCCATAAACACGGTGCATCGCTCGCCAAGCTTTATCGGCGCCTGGGAACTCAAGGCCAGCTCAGCAAACTCGCCCTTGATCGAGATACCGAGTTCCTCAGCCCGCTCTTCCAGGAAGCTGCCCGTGCCCGCGGCGCAGGCCTCGTTCATGGTGAAGTCGACGACGACGGTCTCGCTCGACTCAGCACCCTCGGCCTGCAGGCTGATGTACTTGCTATCCTGCCCGCCGATTTCGAAGATCGTGTCCGGGCGCTTGCCCAAGAGCCGGTCGCCGACGAAGGTGGCGCCGGTCTTGTGAGCGGTGATCTCGTCGTTGATGCTGTCCGCACCGACCAACTCGCCGATCAACTCACGACCGCTGCCCGTGGTAGCCACGCCGCAGATGCGCACCCGCGAACCGACCGACTGCTCCAGTTCCCGTAGACTGCGCGACACGACCTCGATGGGGCGGCCCTCGGTGCGCGTGAATATGAAGTCGATGACGTCGCCGTTGTTGTCGATCAACACCAGCTTGGTGCCAACCGAACCGATGTCGAGACCCAGGTAGGCATCGACGGTGGAGCCGTCTTCGGGGAACTCGAACGGTTTGACCCGATCGCGCAGCCGCCGCACCCTGTCCAGGCTCAACGGCGGTGAGGTAGGAAATGCGTAGCCGTTACCCTCGGCCGAGGCACGAAGCTGAGCCACGCACTGCCCAAGGTTCACACTCTGTTCCGGATGCTCGTGCCAGGCATCGCCCGCTACAACGGCCGCACCGACCGCGGCCAGCGATTCCGCAGCGGCGGGAACGACCAGCGCACCGTCATTCAGATCGAACACGCTGCGCAGACCGGACACAACCGCGGAGTTCGCCGACACGCCACCCAGCAGAGCCACCGGCGCCTCCGGCGTCCGGCCACGAACTACTGCCGACTTGTAGTTGACCGCCACGGCGTTGCACAAGCCACCGAGCACTTCGGGCGGCGTGAAACCCTTCTGCTGGGCGTGAATCATGTCGCTCTTGGCAAAGACGCTGCACCGACCGGCGATCTGGGCCGCCCGGTCTGCCTTGGATACCAGGTCACCGATCTCTTCGACCGAGTATTGCAGCCGTGAGGCCTGCTGATCGAGAAAAGCGCCGGTACCGGCGGCGCAATCGCCGTTGGAGCTGTAGTCGAGGATACCCAGCCGCCCGCTGCCGGGGTCCGGCTCGAGACGAATGTATTTGCTGGTTTCGCCGCCGATTTCGAAGACGGTGCGTGTCTGCGGGTGGAGCAGGTCAACGGCACGGGCGATAGCCTGAAACTCGTTACAGCGGGGCAGGCCGAGCTTGTCAGCCACCAGGTCACTGCCGGAGCCGGTCAGGGTGACCGCCGCGACACCGTCGGCGCTGACCTGCTCAAACAGCTCTTCCAACAGGCTGCGCACCGCGTCCAGAGGGCGCCCTCGCGTCCGGCGATACGGAGCAACCAAGGCGCTTGCCTTGCGGTCGCCCGCGGCGCTGAGGTATTGGAACCCGGCACGCTGGGCACGCTCTGCGACCTGGTCGTCCACCTGCCCGTCAGAGAATAGCAGGGCAGCCTTGACCCCTACCGCACCGATGTCAACACCGAGGTGAACTGTCATGGCACACAATCCTGCCCGCAACCGCAGCGCGCTACACTCATCATATTCATCGTCCCTGGTGTCCGGCCTGACCTATGCATGTACAGGTTCGTCGATCAACTGTCAAGCACTCGTCCGCCGCCCGGCGAGCGGCGACGCCTCGGCTACTCCCTTTCTGACGTACCGAAGCTGGAGTGGCACCGGCTGGCGTCTGTGTCACCATCCGTGTCCGAGCCGCACCGCCCACAGTTTGTAACAGGAAGAGATTCGATGCAACGTAATACCTGTTAACAAACCACAGTGGCGAGAGAGGCGCTAACAAACCAGCACTGTATTAGCAGTACAGCGCAAGGTCGTCACGCCTTCGTTCCACAGTCATCTTGCCTGCATCAGTATCGCGATTCTGCAGGCTGGAAGCCTGCGGTACGAAGAACCTTGCGCTGCACTGCTAGAGACCTGTTAACTAACGCTCATCGCGATTCTGCACCCGAGGTCAGTATCTGCTTCGCCGGGGGCGCCGCCAGCATCGGCCGACAACCGTAGCGGGAGTGCTGGTCTCCGCTGATCTGGAACGGCGACGATCGCCACGGCGCCGGGCGCGCTCGCCGGCCGCCGCTGGCGCGCGACCCGGTTCAGGCTTGATCGGGCCCAGGGTGCTCGATCTCGACTCGTGGACTGAATCGGCGCAAGCGACCAAGCCTCCGGTATGGAACGGCGCCACTCTCGAGCCATGCCTGCCCGACGAAACCGTGGGCGCGCCGGGCCGGCGCAGACGGTGCCCACGCCGACACGCCCCCAGATTGTTGCGGCTGGTGGCATGGTGGTTGCTACCCGGTTCGG
>JANQGB010000834.1 GCA_028277545.1 Phycisphaerae bacterium
CAGCGTTCAAGACGCTAGCCTGAGAATAACCGGCCGCCCCAAGGATGGAGGCGGTAACCAGCAGGGAGGAATGGAACATGTTCGCGGCAGTCACGACTCGTCAGGACAATACAGCCAAGTCGACTTCGTCGGAGGGTGACGACCTTCGCACTTCCTGGAAGCAGTACCGCAAGCGACCCTCGGCCGCTCTAAGAAACAAGCTGATGGAGCGCTACTTCCCGGTCGTCCGCTACAACGCCGAGCGCATCTCCACCCGGCTGCCAGACCAGGTGGAAATGGACGACCTGCTGTCGGCGGGCATGTTCGGACTCAAGGACGCTATCGACGCGTTCGACCCTGACCGCGGCGTGAAGTTCGAGACCTTCTGTACGATGCGTGTCCGCGGGGCCATCCTGGACGAGCTGCGCTCGATGGACTGGGTGCCTCGACTGGTGCGTACGCGGTCTCAGCGTTACCGGGCAGCGGCCGCCAGCCTGGAGTCCGAACTCGCCCGCCGACCCTCGGAAGATGAGATAGCCGAGAGGATGGACGTATCTCGAGAGGAGTTCGAGAAGTACCGCACCGATGCCACGGCGACCGCCATGCTGCCGCTGACCACCAAGCCGGCTGATTTCGACGCCGACGATGATGACCGGGTGAGCGAGGTCCTGGAGGATCGCCGCAGCCGCAACCCGGTCAACGAGGCGCACAAGCGGGACGTCCTGGAGGTAATCAGCCGAGGCCTGACGCGGGCGGAACGCCTCATCCTGGTGCTCTATTACTACGAAGAACTAACGATGAAGGAGATTGGAGCTACCCTGGACCTCTCCGAGTCCCGCGTATCCCAGATGCATTCATCAATGCTCAAGCGACTGAAGAGCCAGCTCCAGCAGCGTCGCTCGGACCTGGTGGCCTAGGAGCGACTACTACCGGCAGGCATAACGAAGGCAGTGCGATTAATCCCAGCATGCGGGTCGCCGTGGTTCGCCGACGAAGGCCATGGCGACCCGCTTCGCGTGCGGGGCTGCCGTCGACGCGACGCCTGGACCTCGCGGACGGTCCCATACCGCTGGCCAGCGGCCGTGACGCGGCGTCTGGAAGGAGGCGCGAATTCGGTGGGTGTCACCTCGGCGCTGCCGGACGAATCGGCAGCAGGCTAATCCCGCGAGTCCACAACCGGCGGGACGCTGTCGTACTCGCCGTTCTCTTCTGTGAAGGCGAAGATTAGCGTGTTTCCGCAATCGAAGTTCTCGCCGATACGCAGGAGGCGGCGTTTTCCCGTGCCCGCCAGTTCGCCCGAGTCCGGATTCAGGAATTCGCCGCCGTCAGTGCCAACATAGGTGGCTTCCGAGCAGGGGCGACCGAGCTCGTCCTCGGTGCCAGCCTGGATGATGCCGGTGCCAGCCACGCCGAGCCCGGTCTGGACGCGATACTGCGCAGCGAACAGGTCTTCGCTGGGATCCTCCAAAGGCTCATTGGCAAAATAGAACTGAGTGTCGACGTCTACGTCGCTGTTGTTGATGAGTCGAACGACGATCTCGTCTGCCGGGACGCCTTGGTCAACCGGGTCCTCGTTGT
>JANQGB010000890.1 GCA_028277545.1 Phycisphaerae bacterium
GCGGGTGACGCCGTAGAGGCGACGCTGGCCGGGGCCGGCGAGCCGGTGTCGGCGGAAGAGCACGAGCGCGTCCTCCGCGAGGTGCAGTCCCTCCGCAACGCGTTGGCTTCGCAATCGGCGCGAGTCGTGGAGCTGGAGGCGGCCAACCGCGTCCTGACTGGAATTCGGAGCACTGTGCTGGGAGATCGCGGCGAGTTGATCCCGGCGCGGGTGGTGGCTGGCGATGCGCTCGCCTGGCGCGACTCCCGGCTGATCAATGCCGGTACGCTGCGCGGCGTTCGGCGTGGAGCGAGCGTCACCACCAGAGCGTTGGCCCTGGACGTGGGTGCCGACGACCGGGTCGATCGAGGCCTGGCGGTGCTAGCCGAGGAGGCGCTGATAGGCCTGATAGAGGAGGCCGCCACGCACACGGCGCGGGTCCGTTTGCTGAGCGACCCGGCGACGCGGAAGCCGGTAACCATCAGCGGGTTCGAAGAACACGCCGAGTTCTGGCTGGAGGGGCGCGGCCAGGGTCGCATGGAAGTTGTCGACGTGGACCACCGCTACGTTAACAGCGAAGACGGTATTCGTATCGGCGACGTGGTGCTCACGCTGGCCGACGACCCGGAGTTGCCCGTCCCCCTGGTGGTCGGCGAGGTTACGCAGGTTGAGGCCGATGCCGACAACGGCCTGCTGTACATTCTGACCGTGGAATCGGTGGCTCCCGAACGACTCCGCCACGTCCACGTGCTCCGCATGCCCCACAATCCGAGATAGGCGCTGCGCTGGGCATGCAAGGTCCGAATATCCGCCTGCGCCGCTGCGCTTCAAGGCGGATTTCCTTCGCGCCACGACGCTTCTTCTCCGCGATCTGATAAGATGGAGTACAGGGGAGGAGGGGTCAGGACCAACGGCAGAGTCCGGAGGGGCCCGCCGGAGGCGTTTGGGGTACACACGGCCGCGGGCGGAGCGAAGACAGGCTCTTACGCGGTGTATGGGGTTCCACCGGGAATGAACACTATGGCAAACAGGATCGGTTGTGTTTGGCTCTTGCTTGCGCTGGTTATGCCGGCGGGCGCCTGGGGCGACGACGTCACCGTGCGAGTGGCGACGTTCAACATCGAGAACTTCAACGGCACCAGTCCCCAGTTCGAAGCCGCCCGCGACGTTCTGCTGCGGGTCGGTGCCGACGTGGTCTGTCTGCAGGAGATTAGCGGCGTAGCGGCGCTCAACGCCCTGGCGGTGGTCTCGGGATACGACTACTACGAACTGGCGGAGTCGGGTGGCGATATCGACACCGGCAATGACCTGGCGGCTGTCATGAGCAAGACGCCGTTTGTCATGCTTAGCCACTCTACGGAGACGGCCGCGGAGATTTCCGGCGATTCCGGTGCCCGTGACATCACCCGCAACTTCATCCTGGCCACCATCGAGGTGCCAGGAGCGGCCGAGGATCTGGTCATCACCGGCAATCACTGGAAGGCCGGCTCCAGCGACGCTGATGAGTTCCGCAGGTCGATCGAGTCTATCCGGGCGATGGGTGTTGTCGAGCAGTACGATTCAGCCGTGATTCCGTTCCTGATTGTAGGCGACATGAATGACGACCTGAGCGACAGCCCCGACAACCCCTCCCACTTCAGTTCGGTGCCGTCGGGCATGCCCGGGACGTTTGAACTGGGCAGCGACATCGTCTTTCCGGTGGCTAACGGCGTGTTCCTGCCGCTGCTCGCGGGTACGGGACCGAGCCACGTCACCGTGATCAGTGCTTTGCAGCTAGTGTCGCAATCGGGCGAGCCGGGTGATTCCACGCGGCCCGCGTCGGGGCGACGCCTGGACTATCTCTGGCACAGCGATGCCATCACTGTGGCTGGCTCAGAGGTCTACGACTCGCGCGACGAAGGGGCGGGCGGATTGCCCAAGTTCGGATCGCCTCCGGCGTACGCGGCCTCCACAACCGCCTCAGATCACCTGCTGGTATTCGCTGACATCACCCTGGCCGCTGCACCACCGGAGACCGGGGCGTGTTGCCACTCGGGAGACGTCTGCGAGGAGGTGACGCCTGCGGAGTGCGACGGTCTGGGTGGGCTGTTCCACGGACTGGGCTCGGCCTGCACAGACGAACTGGACCCGCCGTGTACCACCCTGGGAGCCTGCTGCCAGCCGGGCGGAATATGCGACGACCAAGCAGACGAGCCAGCCTGTAGCGCGGCCGGCGGTTATTTCTACGGCCTGGGCAGCACCTGTCAGGACCTGCTCGATCCGCCGTGCGCTCCGCCGGGAGCTTGCTGCCGGCCGGGCGGTGTCTGCGAGGACGGACTGGAGGCGCTGGCCTGTGCTGCGGTGGATGGCTTCTTCTATGGGGCAGGCA
>JANQGB010000895.1 GCA_028277545.1 Phycisphaerae bacterium
CTGCCATGGCGTGGGCGGTCAGGGCGATGATCGGCCCGGAGTAGTCTTTATCGCGCAAGAACCGAGTGGCGGCGTATCCGTCCATAACCGGCATCTGCATATCCATCAGGATCACGTCGAAAGGATTCCCTTCGGACAGGGCCGTCAAGGCGACGTCGACCGCGATCTGGCCGTTCTCGGCAACGGTGACATCGGCCCCCGCCCTGCCGAGCATGAAGGATATCAGTCGCTGGTTGTCAGGTCCGTCCTCTACCAGCAGGATTCGGCAGTCCAGGGGCTTGGCCTTAGCAGTGGCCGGCTTGCCCGGCGGTTCCTGGGCTGTGGGCTGTGGCTCAGTGGCGGCATGATCGACAAGCTCGACACCCTCGAGCGAGCCGGGGTCTATGATCAGGCGGAATGTCGTCCCCCGGTCCGGTTCGCTTTCCACAAGCGTAATATCGCCACCCAGCAGGCCGGCCAGCCGCCTGCTGATGGACAGGCCCAGCCCCGTGCCACCAAAGCGGCGGGTCGTGGACGTATCCGCCTGGGCAAAAGGCTCGAAGACGGTCGCGGCATGCTCCCGAGTCATACCGATGCCGGTATCAACGACATCGAATTGAAGTCTACGCTCGGCGGCCTCTCCGATCAGTGACACAATCAGTCGCACGCTTCCGGCTTGGGTGAACTTGATCGCGTTGCCCAGCAGATTGATCAGAATCTGCCTCAGGCGTGTGGGGTCGGTCTGGATGCTCTCGGGCAACGCCCCACTGAATTCGACTTCGAGGGCCAGTTGCTTGTCGTCGGCCCGCACCTGCATGAGCTCGCGGATCTTGCTGATGAACTCGAACGGCGAGCAAGCCGTTCGCTCAACATCGAGCTTGCCGGCCTCGATCTTCGAGAGATCGAGGATGTCGTTGACAATGCTCAGCAAGTGCTGGCTGTTTCGCTGAATCGCTTCGATGTGGGCACGATTCGCATCGCGCACGTTGCACTCGAGGTGTTCCCGGCGGCAGGTGTTGCACAGACTGTCTTCGTGGACCAGGTCGGCAAAGCCCATGACGGCCGTGATGGGCGTTCTGATCTCGTGGCTCATATTGGCCAGGAACTCACTCTTGGAGCGATTCGCATCCTCGGCCGCTACTCTGGCCCGGTCGAGATCGTTGTTGATGCTGACCAGGTCCTGCTGCTGGGCCTCCATCTCCTGGCGGGATGCCTCCAGCTCGAAGTTGTTGAATCTGAGCAGCGTGGCCTGTTTCTTGAGCTGATGCTCAACCCGTTTGCGGTCCGCCACCTCCGTCTGGAGTTCCGCGTTCGTCTCGGCCAACTCCGTGGTTCGCTCCTGGACGCGAGCCTCCAACTCGTCCTGGGCGGTGCGGAGTTCGTCTGCCTGGGTTGCCAGCCTTTCCTTCGACTCCTCCAGCTCCTCGGTTCGGCTCTTGAGGTTGGCGGCCATGCGGTTGAACCCCAGGGCCATTTGGGCGACTTCGTCGGTTCCCTTGGCCGGGAGTTGATGAGCCAGGTCTCCCCGCCCAAAAGCGTCCATGGCTGAGACGATCCGCTTGATGGGGTCGGCTACGGTGTGCGAGAACCGGATCGTCGCCAGAAGCGCCAGGAGCGAGGCCGCAATGCAGATCAGCAGCACCCGGTCCCGAGCAGCCTTCACGTGCGCCTCGATGTCGTTGACGTCCGCCACGACGGTGATCGTGCCGACCTCACCGCCGGCATGGTTCCTCAGCACGTAGGACACACCGAGATACTCGCCGGGAATGTCCTTCGTCTTTGGCAACCGGCTGCCGTGGCTTCCGTGATCGGGCCCCTGGCGACAGAGGCGAATGGCGGCTGCAAGCTGAGTGCTCGCCTGTTCGGTGAGCGTGGTCGCCGCTGCGCAGCCGTCCTGGGTGACAACCACACCCGCTCCGCCGCACTCCTCACCCATGTGGCCCATCAGCTCTGAGTTGCCGTTGAGCATGACGCCGATCAGGAGTGCCCCGATAATCTCTTCTCGCATGCTGATGGGACAGGCGACCTGGGCCAGCAGGGCGGCTCCTCCGGGCAGCATGAGCCCTTCGGTATCGACACGCTCGGAGCGTAGCTCCTCGGCGGTCAGACGCTGGGTAGCGACGGTGGTCCGCCCGGCAAGCGCCTGCCGGATGAGTGGGTTGGACGAGAGGTCGTCGTTGTAGGTATCCGGCGCAGTACCCCGGCAGAAGGCCACGCCGCGGGCGTCGGTCACTGTGAGCATGGTCAGGTCGTGTTCCCGCAGGCGCGTCGAGAGGTAGTCAGCCAGTTGGGCCTGGACGCCCAGGTGCAGAGTGACCCTGGCGGTGTTGTCCAGAGCGATGCCCTGCGCGAGCCCCTTCAGTCGCTCGAGCTGGTTTTCGTAGATCAGCGTGGCGGTGGCCAGGTGCGAGGAGAGGGTCTTCTCTTTCTCGAGTTCGATCTTCTGGCCAAGCGAGTTTATGACAAACAAGGTGATCGTCGCCATGGGGATGGCGAGGATCACCAAGGTCGTACAGATGAGCCTGGACCTGAGCGAGTGGAAAACGAGCTTCATCTCTTCCTCAAAGCACTGCCGAGAAACAGTCTCCAGAGAGAGCGCCCGGCGTCGAGCCGGTTGGCTACTTCAGGACGATGCTGTCATACACGACATCGGCAGCGGCCAGGATGTCGAAGGGGATCGCGATGCCAAGATCCATCGCACGGGCGGTGTTGAACACGATGGCGTACCTCCTGGCGTCTTCGATCGGCAGATCACCGGGTGGGACGCCCGCCAGGATACTGTTAACCTTGTCGCCTGCCTGACGACCCATGGCCTTGAAATCGACTGCCGCGCCGCCGAACAACCCCAGCTTGGCAAAGAAGTAGTTGAGGGCCATGCTGGGCTTGGTGCAGTTTGCGATCTGCCAGCGAAACACGTCACCGGCGTTGTAGGTCTCGCCATCCGGTGTCTCGACTCGCAAAACGACGGAGTAGATGGCCCCGATCTCGGGATCGGTGTTGACCCGGTTGAGGATCAGGTCCTGGAATTCAGCAAAGTCCTTGACCTTGACTATCTCGCAGGGCACGGGCGGCGGCGTATCGCTCAGTTCCAGCTCGAGCTGGGTGGTTATGGCGTTACCGGTGGGCGAGCCGTCAGTGATCGCCAGCACCTTCTTGAGGTCGGGGAGCACGCCGTCAAGCACCTTGATCGACGTAGCCACGTGCAGCTTCTCGTAGACGCCGGTCACGTTGCTACCGGGTTGGGCCCGGTCTTTCATGAACTGCTTGGACCGGTTGTAATGCTCGGGCTGGCCGTTCAAACCGCAGAAGACCACCGGCGTATCCGAACCAGCCAGGGGCAACATCACTGTCCTGGCGGCATTATCGTCCAGGGTCACCACCACGTCCGGCTTCACCTGCTTGACATGCTCCAGCGCCAAGCGGCCCCGCTCGGCGATCTCGTCCGGCTTGGTGTAGGTTCGCTTGGTGTCCATGTAGAAGGCGGAGACCTCGACGTCCTCTCGGCCCGCGTTGGCCAGAGCCTCGATCACACCGTCGTGCTGAGGCTGGCCGCAGACGTGTCCCTGCTCGTAGCTGTGAATGATGAGCACCCTGGCGGGTCCATCAGCCAGAACGGCTGGCGACGAGGACAGGACAGCCAGTAAAGACACTAAAATGACACGGAACTTGCGATTGGTCATAGTGAGCAGACTCCTCCCAGGGGACCGCGGTAATGCCGGCATCGCGCATGACGCGTCCACCGCGCTTCTCTACACGACCCTGACGTCAGGCATCTCCCCGTTCCGTACGCGTTGCTGCGCGTTTCGATACCCTTGTTCTATCGGCCCGGCTCTCAGACGCCATGAGCACGGCAGATGGTGATGCCCGGGCATGATTATGGGACCGTGCGACTGCCCGGGGAGGCGCCGGCCAACGCCGCGGTGCGGCCGGGTTGTGCGGCACTATTCAATAATCTGCCACCGCTATCCGCCGATATCTCCGGTGATGGTGGTGCGCGTGCGCGCTGTCGCAGGAGTCGATACCACCAACATCCTGTTGAAGGCGAACCGTCGACATGGAGTTGCCGTCTATGACACCGACCGGGACATGCCCCAGGTTGCGGCGCGTCGCTGTGGTCATCTTGGCGCTTTTGCTGGCACCGGGCTGTGGCTGGTGGGCATGGAAGGGCGATGCCGCGGTCACCGAGGAGGAGTTGGCGTCCGAGGAAGCGACCGATAACAGCGGTGAGGACAGCACGGACGACACTTCCGCCTCAGACGACGAGAGCACACCCCCCGACGGCAGCCAGGGCCAAGCGGACGATTCGACCGCGTCCACTGACGAGGAGGGCACTACACCGAGCGACGGCCAGGCCGAGTGCGAGACCGCCAGCGATTGCGACCTCGGGCAGACCTGTGTGGGCGGCGCCTGCGTGGAGGATGAGGTCACGCACGACGACCTGCGTGGGCTGGTTGTCGATGCCGCCAGCGGCGAGAGCATTGACTTTGACGAACCCCTAGAGGTTGGCGACACGCTGGAGTTGTCGGCGCCAGATCTGCAGCCGGCAAGCACGCGGCAGTTGGGCAGTGATTGCTTCTGCACCTGGACTGTCGATCCGGTGGCCGCCGGCACATTCGCCAACGCCAACGACTGCGACACCCGGTTCAGCGTGGCCGGAGCAGGGCAACTGACCATCTCGGTCGCGGTCACCTGCGACGGCCAGACCGTGCTGTACTCCCAAGACGCAGTGGTCGAAGGTGAGGAATCCTCGACAGCCTGCGACACCGACGACGACTGCCCGGCTGACGAAACGTGCAGCAATGGTCAGTGTGCCGCTGCTGTCACACCTGACTGTAGTACCGACGACGAATGCCCGGACGGCGAGGTGTGCGAAGGCGGCACCTGTACGCCGGACAACCCGGTGACCTGCACAACGGATGACGAGTGTACGCCTCCACAGGTATGCGAGGGCGGCGTCTGCTCAACGGAGTCCCTTTCAGATCCGTCGCTGGAGCTATTCGACAAACAGACGCGGTCTCCGTATGTGGTACGGTTCGACATGCGGTTGGAAGACGGAGATGGCAACGCCATCGTCGAGGGCGTGACTGAAGATCATCTTCGCGTCTATGAGGACGACGTCCGCATCGACCTGACCGAGACCAACAAGTTCGTAACCGCGGCCCCGCACCTGCCGCTGGGCGTGGTCCTGGTGCTGGACTACACGAACTCGATGCGCACCGTGGGCGCCATCCAGCCCATGAGGGCGGCCGCCGAGGCGTTCATCCGCTCCGAGCACTTCACGGGGACGCATAACGTCGGCGTGGTGGAATTCCATGATCGCGGCGACGTTGCCGGAGGGTTCGGTGTTGCCGGCGAGTTGACGCCGGCCGACGATCTCGGCAAGGATGAGCTTGTTCGCAATCTTCCTGACGAAGACAGCGTCGAATCGGGCATGACGCGCGTGTGGGACGCCGTCGCGCTAGGCGCCCAGTTGCTGACCGAGCAGGAGCGACAGCAAGGGGAAGTGCGAGCGATTGTGTTCCTGACCGACGGTAGAGACACAAGCAGCACACAGCTTCCGGACACGCTGGGGGCGTTGGCTCTGGAAGGAGGCATCAATCTCTACCCCATCGGCTTCGGAAACGTCGGCGAACGAGAGTCGACCCTGCGGTCCATGGCGGAGGAAACCGGCGGACAGTACTTCGCGGCGGCGGATTCAGCCGCCCTGGCGGATACCTTTGCGGACATCGCCCAGGAACTGCGGGGGCAGTGGAGCCTGACCTACGTCACTCCGCGCAACACTGGAACGGTGCAGGTCCGGGTCGAGTTCGACTGGGGCGGTGGCACGGCGTCCTTGGAGGAGAGCTTCGAGGCCGACGGCTTGGCCGGCGAGACTCACCAGGCGGTCATCGAGGTTGCCGACCGCAATTATGATTCGGCGACCAACCGTACCGAGTTCTCCCTTCGCGCGGCGTACGTTCCGCGCCACGTGGATCGCTTTCGTTTCGTGTTCGCTCACGACACCGCCATATTCAATCTCCAGGATACCGGTGGGCTGACCTCGCCCTCCGGAGGCTGGTCGGCCACACCACTTGGGGCAGGGGTCTACGACCTGGTCGGTTTAGACTCGCTGGAATACGGGGCCTTTGGCAACATCGGATCCGCTTCGGTGCCGGGAAACGTCCCCGTCCTGCAGGTGTCGCATGACAACACCGTGTTCGCGGGCCTGGCCCAGCCGAAGCTGGTGGCGTTTGAGGGTGAGACGTGGGCACCCGGGTACGAACTCAACCTGACGGTCGAGCCGGCTGGCGCCGGATCGATAGGCATCGTGCCATACGCCTCTGATTACGGCCACGGGGAGCAGGTCACGCTGAGGGCGGTTGTAGGCAGTACACCCTTCGCGCGCTGGACCGGAGACGTGGAGAGCACTCAATCCTCGGTGGTCATCACCATGAACGGAGACATGTCAATCACGGCAGTCTTTGCTGAGTCATCCGAGTAGTGGTTGATGCCGGCGCAGGCCAACAGGCAAGCGACCGCCGCAGCCAGTGGAGACTGCGGCGGTCGTTCTTTTGCATTCGGCGATGATTCGGCAGGCCAGGCTTACTCGACTTTGCGGTTGTCGATGACCCTGACGATCTCGTTGCGGTCGGGCAACGACAGGAAGATAGTGCCATCCGGTGCCACGATCATCTCGTCGTCCTCGGCCACGTCGTCAGCAGACAGTGCCAGGCCCAGGTGCACGCTCTGGGTCTCGGCCGACCAGATGAGCAGCCCCTGCAGCCGGTCGCCGCCGGAGGGGCTGTAAATCCCGTCGATGATCAGGTCGCCGTTCTCCAGCACTACGAAGGTGTTGGCGGACAAGTTGATGGTCCCGGGCAACTCGGCCGGCGTGCCATCGGTGGCAATGGTCTGAATGCCCGCGGCGTCCGGCGAGCTCAGCGACCTCGAGGAGTAGAGCGTGCCATCGGGCCCGAAGGCGAGGTGGTGGGCGTTGCGATTCAGGGCGTCTTCCGGGTTGGGCAGCTCGTCGGGATCTTCAATCGGGTTGTCGATGTTGATCACCGCCCGGTCCTCGCGTTCGACGTCGATGGCGGATAACTCGGAGAATGAGGTCTCCCGCCCGACCAGCATCATGCTGGGCCGAATCTCGACTCCGTCGAAGTTCTCGGGCACGATCACCATGGTTTCCGGCTTGACGTTGGACGGGTCCACGGCGGTCGGCACCGTCGCCAGCTCCAGGGCCTGCGCGGCATCACCTCCGGCCGGCTGAACGACAGCCAGCCTGGTGCAGCAGTTGGAGCCGACGAAGTACTCGCCAGAATCCGTGATGGCCAGCACCAGGGACGACTGCTCTTCCTGGAACAGGTCGTCGTCGTCCAGGTTGGTGGCGCCGAACAGGGTGGTCTCGTCAAGCAGGTTCTGACCGTCCGCTACCGGCCCCCACAGGCCCTCACTGTTTACCGCAAACAGCTTGCCCTCGGCGTCGACGTCGATACCGCTGGCGCCGCCCGTGTTGGAGGCGTAAGTCTCCAGCACCAGGCTTGTCTCGCCCTCTTCTCCCTCGATCGTAACGGTGACCACATCCGTGCTGCTCCGGTCGTTCTCGTCGGTCACGGTGACGGTGAACTCGTAAACACCTGCGACGCCGGCGTCACCTCCGGACTGGCCGGCGT
>JANQGB010000868.1 GCA_028277545.1 Phycisphaerae bacterium
TCTTCGGCCTGGTACACCACTGGTTCGACGTCGACCTGGTGGCCCGCGTCGCCCGCGAGCGACCGGGTTATTCGTTCGTCTTGCTGGGGGATTGTCATGCGGACGTGAGCGCCCTGGGTCGTATGCCGAACGTCCATCTGATCGGGCGACGCGACTACAGCGAACTTCCGGCCTACTGCCGGGCCTTCGACGCGGCGCTGCTGCCGTTTCGCATCAACGAGATGACGGTCAACATCAACCCAATCAAACTGCGGGAGTACCTCGCCGCGGGGTTGCCGGTCGTCTCCACGCCGTTGCCCGAGGCGCGACGTTACGAGCCGGATGTATTCGTGGCCGACGGCGCGAGCGACATTGCCAGCCATTGCGACGCGGCGCTCAGGGCCAACTCTGCGACAGAGAAACAGCGCCGGCTCGATAGCGTGGCTGCTGAGTCGTGGGATGCGGTCGTCGAGCGCCTCTCTGCCATTGTCAGCACCACGCCGAACCGCGATCAAGCTGCGACCCACGATTGCGAGGACTCGGTCGATTCAATGCGGCAGCCGCGAGACAGCACCGAGGGACTATGCGTTGTTGAATCCGTTGCCTGAGGGGCCGACTTCATGCTCACCCGGCTGAGTCAGCATCGTACCGTGCTGTGGAACCTCACCTTGCGTGAGATTCGTGTGCGGTACAAACAGTCGCTTCTCGGCGTGGCCTGGGCGCTGTTCGTGCCCTTGGTGATGATGCTGACCTTCTCCTTCGTGTTCAGCCAGTTGATTCGTGGCGGCGAGGGCAACGGCAAGGCAGCCGACCTCTTCGCAACCACCATGCCGTACCCGATCTTCCTGTACATCGGGCTGTTGCCCTGGGTGTTCTTCGCCCAGAGCGTCAACACGGCCACCAACTCGCTGGTGGCGAATCGCAACCTGGTCACCAAGATCTACTTTCCCCGGGAGATTTTCCCGCTGTCGGCGATTCTGAGTTGCTGTTTCGACTTCCTGGTAGCGGGCATCGTGCTGGTCGGCCTGATTGCGTACTACCATCTGAGCACGCCATGGCAGTTCCAGCTGCATGCGACCACGCTGTGGCTGCCGTTGATCCTGGCGGTACAGTTGCTCTTCACGGTTGGACTGGCCCTGTGGCTGTCTCTGGCAAACCTGTTCTACCGTGACGTCAAGTACCTGGTGACAGTAGGGCTGCAACTGGGCATGTTCTTGACTAATGTCATCTATCCCCTGCAGTCCGCCAACCCCCTGGTTAACGCCGCAATAAACGCCAATCCCATGACTCCGGTCATCGCTTCCTACCGCCGCTGTCTAATCGACGGGTATGCCCCGGAGCCAATCCCGTTCCTGGCTGCGGCCGGCATCTCGCTGCTCGTGCTGGCCACGGGCTGGAAATTCTTCCAGGGCACCGAGCACAAGTTCGCCGAGTGCATCTGACCTGACAGCGCTACGACGTATAACTGGATCGCCGGCTACACCAGGCTGCGCGGACGTCCACCCGGGCGGAAGGTCGCGGGCGGCACGTCAAAAAGCAGGGTATTTGTAGCAAGCGCCTTGAAATGCTGGCGCCCAAAGTCTACCCTGAACCGTATTGGCGGAGATGCTTTCTCCGTGGGCCTTTGAGCAAGACACATTCAAGAGTGGGAAGGGAGTCCTGCTGTGCGCCATGGCAACAAGTCAAGGCGACATCTGCCAATCGACAGATAGACAGGCGGCCTGCCGGGCTGGAGCGGCGGCGCCGAGGGGGTTTCCACGAGTTCGAGTGAAGAGGAGGAAGCGATGAAGGTCAAGGTGAGTTGGCTGGCGGCAGCGGTTGCGCTGGCGGTGGTCTGTGGCGGCACCGCGCCCGTGTTGGCGGAGGTGCACGTGGTTGAGGTGCGGGGTGACAACACGTACTTTCCGGATGCAGTGACCATTGCGGTTGGAGACACCGTGCGCTGGACCTGGGTCGGAGGCTTTCACGACGTTAAGAGTGGCGTTGGCGGCGTACACGACGGCAACTTCGACTCGGGCAGCCCCGGGGTCGGCCTGCCGGACTTCGACGTAGTTTTCGATGAGGCGTTCCTGACTGCCAATCCCATGCCTGACAACATCTATCCCTACTACTGCAGCGTGCATGTTGCCCAGGGAATGGATGGGACGGTAACGGTTGAGGCTCCCATCCCCACCATGTCGGAGTGGGGACTGATCATTATGGGCGTGCTGGTGGTAGGCGCGGCCGTGGTGTTGATTCGCCGACAGCGAGCACTGGCTGCTTAGTTCGCGAAACGCACAGTGTAGATGAGCACATGGGCGGAGTCCGGCCTACCCGGCCGGCTTCCGCCTTTTTTTTCGGCCGTTGGCCTGAGTGTCAGGATTGCAGCGGCTGGCGCACGGCTGCCGTCGGCCGATTTCTTGACCGCGGTTGAGCGGGAAAGCTACAGTCAAGTGCAGGACCGGTACAGCCTGTACGGGCGGCGCGGCAGTCGTGCGGACCGGCGGTCACGGTGCGCGGTCACGCGTATTGCGGGGAAGGAGAAACCGTGGCATGTTGAAACGCGGACTCTGGCTGTGCGTTCTGCTTGGGGTGATCACCACAGGTGCGTATGCCGGTGCGCCGTTTCGAGAGCGTGAGACCAACAACACCGTAAGCAGCGCCTACCGAGTGGCCGGCGTCAATACGCCTGCTGTTGCCTTCGAAGGAACGCTCGGGCCGGACGGCACCATATCGGGTGTTGATTTCGCCGAGTTGGAGATACCGTCGTCGCTACCATTGGTCACGATATCAGTATTCGACTACACGCCGGGGAAGTACGACCACGACTCGTACATCGGCGTCTATCACCCGGACCGCACCTTGTGGGAGGTCGCGGATGATGGTAACCCGGGGCTCCTGTCGTCCATACACTTCAGGCCCGTCGTGCCGGGGCGGTGGAGAGCGGCAGTCACAGGCCTGGGCGACTTCTACTTCGCGGGGCGGGATCACAATCAACGGTTCGACTACCGCATAGTGGTGTCGATGGGAGCGACGGCGACCGAGCGCGGCGACAACGATACGGCGGCGTCGAGCCAGGCGCTACCGGCCAAGTTGTTAGTCACGGGGGCCGCTTCCGTCGAGGGCCGGCTGGCGCCGGACTCGACGCCGGGGGGGATTGACTTCTACTCGCTGAACGTGAAAGCGGGCACGCTGGTAACGGCTGCGTTGTTTGACTTCACGCCCGTACCGGAGCACGATACTGACGGATTGCTGGCGGTGTATGGGCCGGATGGCGAGCTGGTCGCCTCCGATGATGCCGGCGGTGTGGACTTCCTGCCGGCCATCCACTTCGTCGCTCGCCAAGGCGGCACATACACGGTGGCCGTCACCGGCTGGCCGGACTTCGATTTTGATGGCCGAGGCCATTCAGAAGTCTTCGACTATCGGCTGGTGATCAGCACACCCGAGCCGGCGTCTCTGACGTTCCTGGCCATCGGCGCCGCGGTTGCGGGCCGCCGCAGACGAAGGTAGTCGTCAGGCCGGCAAGCCGCGCGCCTGACTCGGACTCCAGGCTCTTCCCAGGCCAGTGCGGTTGATGACTTCCTGACGGCAGCAGCGTTCGCTATGGCAAGCGCCGGAAGAACCGGTTCCACCGCGGCAGGTAGTAGTTGTCGAGATCAAACGACACCACAACAGCGGTTGACTTTCCGAGGATGTGGCTTCTAGGGACGAATCCGAAGACGCGCGAGTCTCGGCTGTTGCTGCGGTTGTCGCCCATGACGAAATAGTGACCGGGTGGCACCGTTACCTGAGGGAAGAAGCCATTTAAGGCGCCTCGCGGGTCGACCATCACCGGGTGAGCCTGGCCGTCAATGCGCTCAGCGGCAAAGAGATTCCCTGGCAAGATGTCAGCATCAGCCCGGCGGAGGACTTCCGGGTCGATCTTCTCATAGTCAGCCGGCAGGTCGTTGATAAGCAGTCGATTGGCCCGGATTTCAAGGCGGTCACCAGGAAGTCCCACGACCCGTTTGACCAGGCGGGTGCCGTCATCGGGCGAGGTGAGGACGACAATATCGCCTCGTTGCGGCCCGTTCCACTCTGCCATCCACCACCGTGTGAAGGGCACGCGCAGGCCATAGGCCGTCTTGTTTACGAAGATGCGGTCGCCCTCCATGATGGTAGGCTTCATGGAGCCCGTGGGTACGTCGTTCCAGTCCGCCACGGCCGAGCGCAGCGTGCACAGTACGACTGCCACGACCAGGAAGGGCCGACCCCATGCCAGCCAGAACCGGCGCACTAGCGTCTTCCAGTCGGGTCGCTTCTTGGTTGGCATAATTTCGCGCCTCCGGATTGCGTAGATCTGATCCCAGAGTACTACGGCGGTCGCCGGCGGCGAGTTCAGAGGCCTCGCTAAACGGGTGACAGAATCCTACAAGACGTCCGGTATTCGTAGCACCGGCGCACTGCGGTACCGGCGGCCGCTACGGGAGTTTCGCCCTCCGCTGAGCTGCTACCACAGCGCCTGGCACGGATGTCGGGGTGGTCGGGTTATCGTTTCAACGTGTCCGGATCGCGCAGGGGCAACACGGTTACCTGACCGAACTTCTCCAGCTTGAGACCCGGGGCCTTATCGTGTCCGCCGGCCAGGATAGCGTCGGCATCACCCACGGCCAGTATCACTAGTTGGTCCGGGTGCAGATACTTCTTGGCTACCCGGTGGACGTCCTCCGCAGTGACCTGCCTGAGTTTCTCGATGTAGCTCTGCCAGTAGCCCGGTTCGCGACCGGAGTACTCGTCGCGGGCGTAGGTGCCCAGCAGCGCCATCTTGGTCGGGAAAGCCTGCGGAAAACTTTCGACGAAGTAGGAGATCGTGCTCTGCACGTCCTCTGCCGAGGGCTTCTCGCTTCGCAGGCGATCAATCTCATCCAGGACCAGGCCCACCGCGTAGGCGCAGGCGTTGCTCTTACTCTGGAAGTAGCACCTGAAGTCGCCAGCATAGTAGACGCCCTGGCCGAACGAACTGCCTACGCTGTAGGCCAGCCCTTCGTCGGAACGTACCTTCTTGGCCAACCTGGACTGGAAGCCGGTTCCACCCAGAATGCCGTTCATGACTCGCAGGGCGAATTCGTCGGGCGAGCCGCGCATGATCGTCTTGTGGCCGATAGACACTCGCCCCTGATTGACGTCCTGCTTGTTGACCGCGTAGACGCCAGCTTGCGGTTGGTGGTCGGGCTTGGGGAATTTGGCGTTATTGCGCTCTCCCACGGGCCAGGAGCCGAAGATCGTCTCGAGTTTGGCGATCATATCCTGCCGGTCGAAGTCGCCGGCCACGGTTACGATCATGTTGCCGGGGTGGAAGTACTTGCGGTGAAAGGCGAGCATGTCGTCGCGGGTAATGGCGTTGATCGACTCGGAACTCGGATAGCGGTTGCTGAAGTGGTCCGCCCCGTCCAGGAGGAATCCCCACTCCAGGCCCTCTATGGCACTGCTGCGATCATTGCGCCGCTTGATGTTCTGCAGGCGGCGTTCCTTGGCCTTGCGGAGGCGCTCCTCGTCGAAGCGCGGATAGCGCAGCACGTCGACCAACAGGGCCAGGCCGGCATCGATATCCTTGGCCAGACAGGAGAGTCCGGCTGAGCCGCTGGTGTCTCCAATCCTGGTGGAGATCGACGCCGCCAGGAAGTCGATCTCCTCGTCCAGTTCCTCGGGGGTCAGGTTCTGTGTGCCGCCGTCCCGGAGCTGGTCGCCGGCCAGGGCCGCCAGGCCGGCCTGGCCGGGGGGGTCAAAGGCGCCGCCGGTTCTCACCATGATGTTGAGGTCAAACGTCGGCAGCATGCGGTCTTCAGCGACAAACACCACCGTGCCATTGGAGAGCACCACGCGGAGTTCATCCGCGGGCGGTACCTTGTAATCCAGCTTGGGATACACCAGGTCCTTGGGGTGCGACGGGATGGGCTCCGCCGCGCCGGCCGCTGCCACCGTGCCGATCAGCATGCCGACGGCGAGTATGAGAGTCAGAGTCTTGGACATTTATTCCGTCTCCTTGTCGGTGTTGGTGTCAGCCTCGATTGAGTCAGCGGATTCGAGCTCGGCGATGCGGGCCTTGACCTTCTCGTGCATATACTCGAACAGTGGCTTCTGCTCTTCCGGTACGCGATCAGAGCCCGCCATCTGCTCCATCATCTGAGCCTGCTGGCGCAGCATCTGCAGATCAGTCAACTTGGCGAGCTCCGCGGTGCGTTGCTTCAGAATGGCGTGGTGTTCCGTCGGGATGGGCTCCAGAAGGCGGGCGAGTTCGGCATCGACCTCGGTGGTTGCTCCGCCTTCCTTGGTGCGGTAAATCGCGACCGTTCGAGTATCGGGATCGAAGTACTTCTGGAGAACTCCGCGAACGTCGTCTGGCGTCACGCTGAGCATTCGTTGCGGCGCTTCGTTGATGTGCTCCCACTTGTACCAGGTGTCGTAGATGGCCAACTGGAACATCAGGCCCATGTTGCTTTGCAGGCCGCGGACCGAGGAGGCCAGCACCTGGTTCTTGACCTTCTGCAGTTCTCGCTCTGAAATCTCGCCGTCGCGCAGCTTGTCGATCTCCTCCAGGATGAGTCGCTCGACCTCGTCCGCGGTGTGTCCCTCCTTGACCACCGCGCTCAGCTCAAAGTACCCGGCATATTTGCGGCTGGTGTTGCTGCCCCCGGGTACTCCTATGGCGGCGTCTTCCTGGGTGACCAGGCGCTTATAGAGCCGGCCCGTCTTGCCGCTGAGTATCTCGCTCAGCACGTCCAGGGCGGCCTCATCAGTGTGCCCTATGGCCACCGTGTGGAAGCGGATCCGCACGCGCGGATTGGTCTCCGCTTCGGCATAGAAGCGGCGTTCCGCGATAGGCCGTGGTTCTTCGGTTATCACGGGCTCAGGCGGGTCCTCACAGGGCGGGATGCGGCCGAAGTAGCGTTTCGCCATCTCGACGGCCTGGTCGGCATCGAAGTCGCCGACCAGCACCAGGCGTGCGTTATTGGGAGCGTAATATACCTTGTAGAAGTCGCGCACGTCCTGGCGGGTGATGGACTCGACCTCCGACGCCCAGCCCAGGACGGGTATGCCGTAGGGGTGGGACTGCCAGAAGAGCGCCTCGAAGGCCTCGTCGAACTTACCCACCGGCGTGCTCTCGGTACGCAGGCGCCGTTCCTCGCGGACGTTGTCGCGCTCGACGTAGAATTCGCGCATGATACCGTTGGACATGCGGTCCGATTCGAGCCAGAAGAACAGCTCCAGCTTGTTGGACGGTATCTGGACCAGGTAGAGCGTCATGTCTTCGGCCGTCCCGGCGTTCACACCCGGGCCGCCGTTGCTCGAGTAGAGGTCGGCCAGTTCGTTGTTGA
>JANQGB010000883.1 GCA_028277545.1 Phycisphaerae bacterium
GATTCCGCAAGACCCAGGCGCCAACTGCGCAGACGTCTCACACTCCACGCGCTAGGCCCGGCATTCATGCCGGGTTACCGCACACGGCCTCCCCCCGCACGACCCCGGTTCACCTGGGTTCTCGATGGGATCTTCAGACACGAGCCACAAACGCCCGTAAACTGCGCTTCTGCCGGCAAGGCGCACAATCCGCGACAATATAGAACCCACTGAAATATCTCTACGGGTAAACCCGAGCCACGAGAACCCCGCTGGAAGCGGGCTCTAGAAGGTCAGCCGTCACCCAATACCCGGCATAAATGCCGGGCCTAGCGCCCGTGCCAGACGACGCCGACAAGATTCCGGCACCATGTACGTGGTACGGACACGAAACGGGGACGCAACCACGCACTTATCAGGTAGCTGCGTCCCCGCTACACAACCTTCGTGGCACGCAAACGGTAGTCCCGTCCTGAGGGCCGCTGGTCAGTTACTATCCGGTCCACCTCCTAGTCTCTTGTCTTCGCTTCTCCTGCGAGCGTTCACGACGCGATCGCCAAGCCAGAGTATGATCAGGCCGAATGTGGCAACTAGGACCGTTCGCACCATTACTAGGTTCCAGTCAATCTCGCCGGGTGTCTCTACACGCGCGCGGATTAACGCCAAGATAAACGCGGCAATCGTTGCCCCGAGCAAGTTGGGTATTGTGGGTTTGCTGGATGGCCAGTACATGGTGGACCTTTCTCTCCACATCGTGCATCAGTTTCGATTGTCACCATGCCATCATGTTCATAAGCCAAGGGCTTGCGCCGGTGATTATGCCCGCCCTTGGTCCCTGGAAGCCGCATGGCTGCGCGTATGTGACCATACTCGGCGTTAAACATCCGCCACGAAGTCGCGGTCAGTTGTCCTGGCCATCAAGGGGCCTGTCTTGCGCGTCCGCCGGCGGCGGCTTCGCCGCTGACCAGAGGCCACGAACTCGGTCAAACACCCAGCCGCCAAACAACGCCGCGGCTGGCGTGCCGATCACCCTGATCACGAAGATTCCCCATTTCAGGTTTCCGGATGCCGGATCGCGATCATGGTACAGTCCGTAGATTACTGCGAAGGTGAAGAATATCACCACCGTCAGGATGAAGTCCAGCCGGGAAGATACGAACTGTTTCACGATCTGTGCACCTTTCCTTTGGGCATCGAACCTCAGCCTCGGCGGCCCAGCTTACAGAAGTATTCCACAAGTCGCATACGCAGTTCATCAGGGTCTCTGGGTCGATGAGCCAGGGCATAGCGGAAGGCAGGGTTCTGCAGGCGCTTCTTCCCGGAATAGATGGCCATACACTCGACAATCAGCGGAGCGTCGTCGGCCAGATCGGCAGGGAAATCCTCAACGCGCAGGACACACTTGGCCGCCCAGCTTGGGCACGGCAAATCCGGCTCCTTATCCCCGGGCTCAGTGCCTTGTACGTCCGTACCTAACGCCTGTTTCTCGTCCATGAACAGGAGAGCAACTTCGGCTGACCTGTCGCCCAGTAGCCGCGAGTCAAGGGCGAGGCACGCTGGAAACAGATGTTCCGTGCCAATGTAATAGTCTCCGCCGCCCTGCGATATCAGACGCACGCCTTCTAACGCAGTGGACTCGAGCGGTGTTCACCTCATCGGCCGCATTTCGCCGCAGCTCTTTGACCCACGAGCTGTAGCTGTCGCCGAGACGTTCCGCGCACGCACGCAAGATCACGTAGGCGAGCCCACGCTGTTCAAGAAGGGCGATGGACAAGGCGCCGAGTTGGACACGCCGCCAATACGTGTTTAGCCAGTTAACACCGAGCGCATGGAAACATTCGCTCGCCCGACAATCAAGACGTAGCTTAACGAGCATGGCCAAACCTCCAGCTCGGCAGTCCAGTACGCCCATTGAGCGAGAATCGACCGTCAGCGCCCCCAGGGATCGTAGCCTGATCCGTCATCCCAGATCCAGTAATAGAAAATGTCAGCGAGCCCATCACTGATACTAACGTCGTTGTTCACCCTGGCAAAGCCCCTGTCGACTGCACGCCCTGCCACTGCTCCTGCTGTGGCAGCCACGCCCACAGCGCCCACTGCACAAATCCGCATACGGAGGACTTCGGCGCCGTAGATATTGTTCCGTACGAGTTGGTAGATCGGCGTATAGCGAGACGTAGGAATGCGTCGATTCAGTTCGGTCAGAATGCCTAGCTCGCGCGGTGTGAGAAGCCGGATCAATCCCGATGGATCAACTGCAAGACCTGGGTTATTGCCAACGTACTCATAGACAATCAACCCACCGCGGATCCCAATCGGATCCCGCTGCAAAAACCGCCCGGTCTCCGGATCGTGGAGACGGGCTCCGACGTGCAGGAAGGGGAAGTCAACGTTGGTCTGGTAGCCCCAGGCGCCGGCGCACTGGTAGCGGGTTTCGGCCGTGCCGCTGGTGCTCATCAGTTCGCCGAAGACGGTGTAGGCGTACTTGCGGCTGACGGCTCCGGTGTCGTCGGTCAGGGCCCGGGTGCTGCCGAGCTGGTCGCCGTGGTAGTACTGCTCGTGGTCCCAGTGGCCGCCACCGACCTCGTCGGCCTGCGAGACACCGGCCAGGTACATGCGCGACTCGACCGCGGCCCCGCCGCTGATGTCGAAGTCGGAGT
>JANQGB010001095.1 GCA_028277545.1 Phycisphaerae bacterium
TCGTACCTGGCGGGCGTCGGGATCTCTGGCACGAAGGTCGCGTTATCCGTGCCGGTGCTGGGCAGGTCGTAGGTGATGAACCGGCTGCCGGTCCCCGACAGGCCGGGCGCAGCACTCTTAATCGAGCTGTTGGCCCAGGCTCCGTCCTCCTCATACGCCGGCGCGGGAGTAACCGCTCCGGCCGCGTCGCGCGACTCGAGAACGACGTCTGCCGGCGGCAGGACGGGAACTTGCGGATCGAGGCCGAAGAAGTCCAGCACGGCGAACAGAACCTCGCTGCGGTGCGTGGCGCTGTTAATAGTCTCGATGGGGAAGCCGAAGTTGACCGTCTGGAAGGGACCGTCGTAGACCACGCCGGCGGTGCCCCCTGTCCCGCCTGAGTAGCTCAGTGCCGCGGTGCTGCCGCCGGAGGGATTCAACACGTCCGGCCAGTCGACGTCATAGATGCTCGCGCCGTCGTCGAAGGAAAAGGGGCTGATCCCATCGAAGATCGAGCCCGGCACCGTGGTCACGCCGTAGGTCTCGGCATCGTCGGCTGCGTAGTCAGCCTTGAGGTAGTTGTTGTAGAAGGACGCGCCGTAGCCCAGGTAGTCCAGTTCCCAGCCGATCTCGGCTCCTGAAACAAAGATGCTACCGCCACTATCCAGGAAGCTCTGCACGCGTGCCTGCTCTGTGGCATCAAAGGTGTCGTCATTTGTGGACTCCTCACCGCACTGCCACAACAACGCCTGGTAGGCCGCGGGTTCGACGTGTGAGTCGCGGACGGCCTCGTTGGAGCTGGAGTCGAAGGCCACGCCCATCGGCCCGATCGCACCGGCCATCGAACGGATGTAGGCGTAGTTGTTCATCCGCTCGGGGCGCTCACGGTACATGGGATCCGCGTCATAGGGATCGTCTTCGGCCAGCATCATGGACCGGTCCATGCGGTCGAAGCCGTTGACCACCAGCAGCGGGCTGGTCCCATCAGCGCGCACCAGCACGCCGCCGATCTCGGATGGGAAGGACTGCCCGCCTTCGTTAGTGGCGATGACGCGGAAGTACCAGGTCTGGCCCGGAGTCAGCCCGGCGAAGTCCATGGACAGGGCAGTGGTCGGCGTACCGTCGTCGAACCCGTAGGCGTCCGGGCTCCGTTGGACGAGATACCCGGTGGCCGCATCGCCGAGGAGGTCGTCTCCGGAGTTGTGGGCCGGCGCCTGCCAGCTTACGCGAACCGTGCCATCACCCAGGTTGCTGACGGCCAGGTGCGTTGGCGGTTCGGGCAGCAGGGTCTCGGTGGGGATGGGCGAGGAGTAGGGTCCATCGTGCTCGTTGTACCACCATTTGACGATAGCCTGGTAAACGGCCCGCGAAACCATATCCCGGAAGCGGGGATCGAGGATGGACTGGGCATCAGTGGCGCTGTCGTGGAAGGCCACCTCCAACAAAACGCCGGGCATCTCGTGGTTCTCGGAGGGGTCCAGCTCACCGAACCAGGCGGTATAGAGGTTGCCGGGCCAGCTCGGGTCATTCCAGGCTATCCGCAGGTCGTTGACGATCTCATCGCGCATGTAGATGGCCAGCGTGTCGCTGCCGGCCACTCCGCTGAACTGCTCGAACGGGCTGGGCGGCCCGTTGGGGCCATAGACGTAGATGTCGGTACCATGGCCTTCCCAGCCGCCGCCGGTGGCGTTGGTGTGCCAGGAGACGTAGATCGAATCCTCCCAGCTCTCGCTCTCCCATCGGGCGTAGCGCGGCATGGCCCGGACGATGTTGCT
>JANQGB010001289.1 GCA_028277545.1 Phycisphaerae bacterium
TTGCCCACCCGCGTGGCGCAGTTGTGCCGGAACTGGTTCGGGTGAAGCAGATGCTCCGCCCGCCACCGGTCGACCTGGTCGGACCCGTCCGGCCCCAGCCGAATCCGCCACTCCTCGGCCAACTCGCCCTTGCGACGGCGAAGGTTTTCGGGCAAGGGATAGGCTCGTTCACACGCCCGCCGGACGGCCGTTCGGTAGGCGGCTGGGGTGTAGTAGGGATGGAACCGTCTGGGCTTTGCCCCCCGTTTGCGGCGGATGCGCCGCCGGAGATCGGTGTCTCGACAGCGGGTGCGTGTGCCGTGAAACTCCCGTCGGTCGTGCCAGGCATCCAGAGCCGCCGCCGGCCGGAAGATGTATTCATCGGGACGATCCGGCCAGATCGATTCCAGAATGGCTTGGGCACGGGGTCCGATCAGAATCGGCCTGGGCTTGCCGCGGGATTTTGTCTTGTGCTTGGTTGGCCAATAGACCCAGACCGGTGCGGATCGATTGATCTCGGCCGGGCGCAGCCGGACCAACTCCCCCGGCCGCATGCCGGTGAGGATCTCGACCCGGACCATACATTGGACCATTGGGGGGGCGTGCCGAAACACCGCCCGCAGGAATCGCCACCGGGCCGGCGTGACCGGTTCGGTCTCTCGCACGCCTTCTTCCCCCTCGACCAGTGCGGGCACGCTGAGCAGAGCCCGCCAGACGGACTCAGGGAGCAACTCTTTGCGGACGGCCCAGCGGAAGATCGCTCGGATTTTGTGCGTACAATTATTGACCACGCTGCGGGCGAGTCCATCCAGCACGAGCCGAGACCGCACGGTTGCAAGAGCTTCCGGGCCGAACTCGTGGGCGGGAGTGTGTCCATACAGCCGGAGCAGTCGACGGGTGGCCACGCCGATGTAGGCCCGTTCTCCCGCACTGTATCGCCCCTTGGCGAATTCGGCGTATCGGGCCACCAGTTCGATGATGGTCATATCCTCTGGGGCTTTCATCGGGGCGGCCGAGGTTGGGGAGGTGAGCCATCGCGTCACGACCTGGGCGTATCGTTCGAGGCTCTCGGGGGACCCATACGGTCCGAGGTAGACGCGTTCGCGGGCGATGTAGACGACGCCCTGGCCGGAGGCCTTGTGCCGGCAGTACGCGGGGAGCTTTCGGTTGATGGGGGTGGTGCCGTCTGAATCGGTCATGATGCGACTCCTTGCCGGTACAGTTACCGGCAAAACCGCCGCACCACCCGGAAGGTGGGATCGTGCCAATTTCGGCACTCGGCACTACTTAGAGACTGGAGCCGAGGGGGATCGAACCCCTGACCTCTTGCATGCCATTTTTCCAGCAAATCTCCGGATGGTGGGCAACGTTCTTTGTATTAATTAGTTATGCGACTCTCTACCGTCGGCTGGCTGGGGTGCGGGGTGGTCGATTGATGCTCGTAAGTGTAGGAAATACGTTGCTTCCGCCGGTAGTGTCGGTACGACTACCGACAAACTGTGGCGATCTCCAATTTGCCCACGCCGGCCTACTGCCAAGTTCGGTCCTTCAGGATTACTCCCGTCCCAACGAGGTGGTCATCCCGAACCTGACTCGACTCGTTGTATACGAAGACAATCTCCAGGCAGAAGCCAAACCGTTTGGTGATGATCGGAACGCTCCAATCGCCCAAGGCATCTGGGGTTGATTTGCGAAGATCGTTCTCCGACGGCACCGGTAGTTCTGCCCAATCCATGGATATCAAATGACCGATTAGCTGCTCGACGGACCACTGGTGGTATCTTTGCGCAAGAGTCGTTTTGTCGTCTGCTTTCAACAGGTCCTCATATTCCTTGATTCCCTCGATTCCCTCCTTGCCGGCGACGAACATGGTAGTCAGTGCGATCGGCCTGGAGTCGTCGTTGAGGGGGCAATACAACGAGACAGTACCCCAGTCAGGGTCCTTGGCGTTCTTCACATAGTCGAAGCGATGCAGTTTGCGACCTTGCAGAACAGCCGCGACCGGACGGTCCGAGGACGGATAGTACCGTTCGTTGGCCAGCAGTTTCGCCAATTCTTCATGTGGAGGCAGAAGGCCCTTGGCGGCCTGACGAGCCAACCAGATCCAGCTCACCAAACAACACAAGGCAACGATCGAAGCCGCAACCACCCACGTGAGCCTCTTGCGTCGGCCGTAGAACCGGCGAAAACGCCCCAGGAACGAGCCAGTTACGTCGATGGCCTTAGCGACCGCAATCACACTCTGACGCTTGGGAACGTGGCAGACATTCCCGCAGGCCGGGCATTGCTCCGTCTTGCCGGCCAGCGAATCCGGGCTGCTCATCGGCCCATCGCATTTGGGGCATGAGTAGTCGATCACGGGGCGGTCACGCTATTTGGCCTTGACAAAATGTGCGGTTTCTGTTAGGATTCACCAACCGGCAAGGGTACCGCCGGCCAATGGCCCCACGTTGGAACCACTTGGCCGGCGTAAATTTGGGGTTGTCAATGCGGGACCCCAGCGTCAGTTCGAAAGACGTTCGCCTCTCAACGCCGTTGCTGAAACTCGTGGCCGGCCTCGCCGATCTGGCCGATCCATTCAAGCGTCGCGACGTGACGGAGATCGCCCAACACGCGGCCATCATGCCCCCTTCCGAGAGGCGGGCTCTTCTGGCCGTTCTTCGTCATCGCAGTCGGCGCGATCCAACGCCTCCATTACGTCCGCGCCCAACTCGGCTGCGGTTTCGGTGCCACCTGCCGCCAAGCCAATGACATAGCCCAAGGTCCTGTTGCGCACGTCCCGCGGCAATGATCGCCAGGAAGAGAGCAGTTCTCGCTCATCCCGACTGAGTTCGCCAGCCAACCCCGCCCCGGTCAACGCCTGCTCGACGAGCGAGGCCGCCCGCTCCCGGTCCGTCGTCGGCGGTGGCCAATCGGCGTCATCGTCGCCAAGCCAGTCCGCAGGCACACCCAGCACCGCCGCCAAGCGCACTCCCAAGGCGAAATTTGGTTGAGACCCCTCACGGGCGATCTTCTGGATATTGGCCGGCGAACATCCACAGGCCACAGCCAACTCGGTGTTGCTTCGGCCCCGGCGGAGATGCTCGATCTTTCCAGCAAGGTCCACGGACACAATCCTAGCCATCCCCGCCCCACGCCAAAGCGCCGACGAAAATAATTGCAATAAAATGTAAAATAGCGATTGACGTGGCCACGATACGGGTGTACTTGGTGTAAATAGTGACTGAAGAGGCCATAAAAGTAGGCAAGGCGAACACGGTCGAAGCCGATCCGGTTTCGCAAATTGCAGCCAGGCTCCGGAACGCCCGGCGGGCAAAGGGATGGACCCTGGAGCGATTGGCCAAGATCACAGGCCTTTCGATTCCGACCATCTCCCGGACCCTGCGGGGCCTCCAGGCTGGCGTCGGCAGCACGAAGGAAATTGCCGATGCCCTGGGCGTCGAACTGGAACCGGTAGAGGAGACCGCGGCATGATCACGCCGGCCGAGGTCAACCCGCACTGCCGGAGATGTGTCGATTACGTCGGCTGTCGCGGCGAGTGTCAGGGCGTCGGCGGGGAAGGACGGCCCAGCGGCCGGCCGATGGCGTGCTTCCGACCCGCCGACAACCGCAGCGGCGATTTCGACGCCGTGACCGGCCAACCCATCGACCCCTACGACGGACCCGGGCGGCCCCTCCCGGGTT
>JANQGB010001309.1 GCA_028277545.1 Phycisphaerae bacterium
GAGATCAAGGCGGAACTGGGTCGCGGCGGCATGGGTGTCGTCTATGAAGCTCTGCAGAAGTCGACCAAGCGCACCGTCGCCCTGAAGGTTCTCCTGGACGGCGCACTGGCGTCGGCGGCAGCGCGGCGGCGGTTCGAACGTGAGGTGGAGTTGGCCGCTCAGTTGCACCATCCCAACATAGCCACCATTCTCGAGAGCGGTATTGCCAGTGGCCGCTACTACTTCGCGATGCAATTTGTGGACGGCCGACGGCTGGATCAGTACGTAACGCATCACGGCCTGTCTTTGCGCGAGCGACTGAGCCTGCTGGCCGACGTCTGCTCGGCCGTCAACTACGCCCACCAGCGTGGCATCATCCATCGCGACCTCAAGCCGTCCAACATCCTGACCGACCCCCGAGGCCAGCCGCACGTGCTGGACTTCGGGCTGGCCAAGATGACATCCGCGGATGACTCCGATGACGATGTGACCATGTTGTCGATGACCGGGCAGGTCATGGGCACACTGCCCTACCTGTCGCCGGAGCAGACCTCCGGAAACCATCGCGACACCGACATCCGCGCAGATGTTTACTCGCTGGGGGTGATTCTCTACCACATGCTGACCGGGCAGTTTCCGTACCCTGTCACGGGCCCGGCAGCGATGGTGCTTCGCAATATAGTAGAGGCCGAGCCCCGGCGACCGTCGAGCCTGCAACAGCACATCGACGACGAAGTGGAAACCATAGTGCTCAAGTCCCTGGCCAAGCAGCGGGATCGGCGTTACCAGACTGCCGGGGCCCTGGCGGACGACATCCGCCGGTACCTGGCCGGCCAGCCGATCGAGGCCAAGCGTGACAGCGGTTGGTACGTGACTCGCAAGCTCCTGAACCGCTACCGCAGACCGGTCGGAGCTGCGGCCGTCTCTCTCGTCCTCGCGGTCATCACGTTGGTGGCCTTGGCCGCCCAACGAGTTCGCATACAGGACGCCCAAGCCGCAAACATCCTGGCGGCCAGCGTGGACGACGCGGACAGTGCCCGCGAGCTATACCAGCAGGCGTCGGCTGGCGTGCAGCGGCGGGTACGGACGGTCGCCTCCCAGCACGTGGAATCCGCGGCGCGAACGGCCCGACTGGATGGCGTGCGCTCGGCCTACTGGTACTCACCGGAAGCGTTCTGGCACTCCGTGGATGACGGCCCGCTGTGGGAGCACGGCGAGTGGCTCGAACTGCTCTTGGATACTGGGCCTGCTGACGACGGCGCAGCTCGACTCGCGGCGGACCGGTTCACCGAAGCCTCCGACAGACCTAGGTACGTCGCTCTTTGCCTGGCAGGACATTGGGCAGCGGAGTGGCCGCCGGGACAAGGAGAGGCGCTGCTTCAGTCGTGGCGGGACACGCTCGAAGCAGACACGGCGCCAGGTGTGGTGATGGCCGCCGTGTGGGCGACGCGGCGGGTGGGCCTGGACCTGGCCTGGGACGGCTTTGACAACGTGCTGGCCGACGAGATCTCGCTTCTTGAATATGTGCGCCTGCCCGGCGTGGATTCATTTCAGCGCGGTTCGGACGAGGATGAGCCGGACCGGCTGTCCGACGAAGACCGGCCGGCGCCAGGTGTACGGATCCAGCCGTTCTGGATGGCAACCACGGAAGTTACGTGGACCGCTTTTCGCCCGTTCCTGCAGCACGCCGCCGAGTCCCAGATGGTGAACCAGGAGCACGCCGGGTGGATCGAGCGCCTGCCCCGGCAAGTGCCGCCCGAGAAACGTGGCCGCGTGGGCGTGGGTTTCATAAGCTTGAATCTGGCACGTGCGTACTGTGACTGGCTGAACGAGCGAGCCGCGGCGGCGGGTGCCTCAAACCGGTACCGGCTGCCCACCGAGGACGAGTGGGAGTATGCTTGCCGAGGCGGCGGCACGGGACGCTTCTGCTACGGGGATGAGGCCCGCTACGCGAGTTTCTTTGCCAACTGCGATGGCAACGCCGTAGGCGCGCACGTAACCGGAGAACGTCTGCCTAACTGGTTCGGAATGTTCGATATGCACGGCGGCCTGTGGGAGCGGTGCGACACTCCGTACGAGACGGTGGCAATCCCGGGCCCGGACTCGAGCGACAACGAGTTCTGGGTCTACCGTGGTGGGGCGTACTACTCTCCTGCGGTACGCTGCCGATCGGCTCAGCGCAACTATGGAGATGCTCGAACGTCTTCGGACTACCACGGGTGCAGAATCGTAATGGAGTTGGATGGCTAGTGAAGCGTGCGGCGCACATCCTAGCGGCCACGGCCCTGGCCGGCCTGTCGTGCGGCAGCGCGGTTACGCCGTCGCAACTCGCCAACCTGCCTATCGAGACCAGTTTTGCCTTTACGAACTTCTCGCGTGTCGAATACGCGGCCCTGGGTATCCGGGCTCACGAAGTTACAGGTGACGCCGAAGAGTATTTCATGACGCCCTTGCTGCCTCCTGGGGCGACGCATCGACAGCGGTTTCTGGACGCCCTGGGAGAGTCCTGCCCGGCGTCCCTGGATCTGCGGGTCTTCACCTATGGCCGCATCAACGGCGACCTGCCGATCGGCTTGGACGAAAGGGAGCAACTGGATGCAGCACCGCTGGCGGCGGGCGAGGTCCTGGACTTGCCTGCCTGCGACGTCCAGGTGCTCGAGACCTACACCATCGTCAACTGGGATGCCGATCCCGGCACGGCCCGAGTCAAGATCGCCCAGGGAACGGCCATCGAGCAGGCTCTACGCTCGGCGGGGCGATTCGACAACGTGGACGGCACGTGGGATATCTCCGGCGTTGATCCAGCGCTGGCCGACCTGCCGCCGGCGCCTCGCGCTGAGCCCGAAGATATCGCGGGCCGCGTAATCCTGTCCGACGGTACCGGCGTCGGGGGCGTTGGCGTCCTGATCAGAACACGGTTTCGGGTCCGGCTGGACGACGAGAATGCCGACAACGATCCTGATGCCGGATTCGGAGAGCCGATCGACTTCACCACTACCGACGCAGACGGTTCCTTCAGTTTCCGTCGGCCAGCCGGCGCCTACCGCGTCGAGTTTTTCTCGGATGACCTCGTGTTCCGCCCGGCGATCATCGATGTGGAATCGCCTATCGGACTGGTGGCTACGATAGCGGAGCCATTGTGATGCGGATCACACGTTGTTTGTGGGGCGGCGCGTTGAGTATCGTGGCGGTAGCCGCGGCGATCGGGCTTCACTCCGGGTGTGGTGCCGATGCGTCCGACTCTGGCGTCGTGAATCCGTTCAGTGACCTGGACCCCATCGAGTTGACGGGCAAGCCGCAGGTGCTGGCTACTGCTATTGCGCCATTGGGTACGTTCGACGAAGGTGAGGTGCTGCGACTTCGGGTGGACAGTGCAGTGGCCGGGAGCGTGCTGGTGCTTCTTCAGGACGGGGACGCTGCCGAAGCCGGGATTATCGCCGGCGGTGG
>JANQGB010001335.1 GCA_028277545.1 Phycisphaerae bacterium
CACCGCTGAAGCGACGTAGCCCTCTGTGCACGCTGGTCGGCGCGGTCTGCGGCGACCAGCGTGCACAGAGGGCTACGTCGCTTCAGCGGTGTGTAGACCGTAAGGTAAATAACGCCGGCCGCGAGGGCCAAGGCAGCCGCCAGCCAGTTGGCCGTCAGAACCAGCACGATCGGCCCGGCAGCCAGCATGACGGTCGCCACCGTGAACGCCCGCCGGGCCGGCAGTCGACCCGCGGGCAGAGGGCGGTTCCGGGTACGTTCCATCCGCCCGTCCGGCCGAATCTCCATCCACTCGTTCAGCGCGTTGGCCCCCAGAGCGGCCAGGGCTGTGCCCACCAGGGTGCAGACCAGCGTCGACCACACCACGGCGCCGTTGCTGCCGATCACGAATCCCACCCAGGCGGTAACCACAACCAGGGCCACCAGCCGGGCCTTGGTCAGCTCGACGTAGACGCTCAGCCTCTCGCTCCAGGCGCCCAGCAGCGACCGTGAAGCTGTCTGCTCGATTGCTATGGCTTCGGAATCCATTTCGAGACGGGTCCTCTCCTTCTGGCCGGGGATTGTAGACGCCCAGCAGCCGCGAAGCCAGCCGTCGAGCTATCTCGCCAACGCCGGCCACTCACACTCAGAAGGCTCTGGCTGTCTCGGCTGGTCGCGTCTACCATGGCCGGCGCTGACGGCCTTCGCACGGAGTAACGCCATGCGTGGCCGGAGGCGCGGAGCGATGGCCAATTAGGATTGAGCGCCCATGGCTGACATCACCGTACCGGCCCGGCCCGGTGCCGGAGACATTCTCACGCTCGGATTCGGCACCACGGTAGCCATGTGGGCAGTCGGCTACGTCTGCCGCCTCCCGCCTGCCATTGTGCCCAGTTGGCTGCTGTTGGCACTGATGTTGCTCTGCATGCTCGCCGGCGGCGTCGTAGCCGGACGGTATGCCTCGCGTGGATGGAAGGGCGGCCTGTACGCCTGTCTGGTGGCCGCTCTGCTGAACCTGATGATTCTGGGCAGCCTGCTCACCAGCAACCAGAACCCCAACCAGGTGGTTCCGTCCGCCCTGTGGTGGATACCGGGCTCCTTCCTGGTGGCGGCGCTGCTGGGCAGCGGTGGAGCGGCGGTCGGCGCAATGTTCCACGACTCCGCCCGCGGACCGATAAACTGGACGGTTGGATTCGCCTCCGTCCTGGGGGTGGCCACGTTGCTGCTGCTGATCATCGGCGGGCTGGTCACCGGGGCCGAAGCGGGGCTGGCCGTCGTCGACTGGCCCAACTCCTTCGGCTACAACATGTTCCTCTACCCCTTCTCGCGCATGACCGGCGGCGTATACTACGAACACGCCCACCGGCTCACCGGCTCCCTGGTTGGCTTGACCACTCTGCTGCTGGCCATCCACCTCCAGCGCCACGATCGCCGACCCTGGCTCAAGAGCTTCGCCTGGATAGCGCTGCTGACCGTCATCGTGCAGGGCATCCTGGGAGGGTTGCGCGTGACGGGGCGTTTCACGCTCAGCACCTCGGAGGCGGACACCGCGCCCAGCATCGTGCTGGCCATGGTGCACGGCACGCTGGGACAGGTCTTCTTCGGTGCGGTCATCGCCATCGTGGTCTTCACCTCGACTGCCTGGCAGCGGCAACACGCGACCTCGCGCAAGCCAACCGCCAGGACGGATCGGGTGATGAACACAGTGTTGGTCGGGCTGCTCGTCGCTCAACTCGTGCTGGGCACGATTCTGCGGCACGTCGCCGGTGGCCTGCACCTGCACATCTCAATGGCGGTTGTCGTGGTCTTGGCGGCGGCCAGCTCCGGTGTGCGGGCCTGGGGGCTCTACACGACGCAGCCCATCCTGCAGCGACTCGGC
>JANQGB010001430.1 GCA_028277545.1 Phycisphaerae bacterium
TTCAAGGCCGGCCGTGGATATTGGACTGCCGCACCATTGATTGGCGACCTTCGGCGGCGGCATCCACCGGTTAGTGCTTCTTGCGTCCTCGCCAGCCCCCGACCCGGCCCTCAATCCGAGCACCTGTCCGCCACCGACCATCCCACGCGAACCCCACCCGGCCGCCCGGCGTAGTGTTGTGTAGAAGTGTCCGTCCCGGCGGTTGACGTCTGCGCCCCCGGGGCCCAAAATGCCCGGTCCAACGCGGCGTAAGGCCGGTTCGGATCGGTGGTTGCGGAAGATCTTTGCGGAGTGCGGCATGGCACACGATGTATTGCACCTTCACGATCACGGGGTAGCGGCGCAGACTGGCCGGGCCTCTCGGCTGCTCATAGTCACCATGATGGGCGGGATGCTCGTAGTCAGCTCGTTTCTGGCTGAGTATCTCTTCTCTGATTCGCCCATCCAGTCGGCCGCCGGCGAGCTGCGCAACCCTTACTCTGACTTCATAGCCTTGATCGCCGCTGTTTTGCTGGCCTTGCCGCTTGTATGGCATGCTCTCAAGCACCTGGCCAGTGGCGAGATGCACATGGACGAGTTGGTGGCGATGGCCGTGGTGGCAGCCATCGCACTCGGCAAGTACCAGGAAGCGGGCATCATTGCCTTCTTCATGATCATTTCCAACCTGATCGAAACTCGTACCGCTCTCGGGGCCCGGGCCTCCATAGAGTCGCTGCTTCGCCTCACGCCGGACAAGGCCTCCCGCGTATTGCCGGACGGCGCCGAAGAGGAGGTGGATGCCAGCACGCTCCAGCGGGGCGACATCATTCGGGTCAGACCCGGCGACAACATCGCGGCCGACGGCGAGGTCATCCGGGGAGAATCCGAGGTTAACGAGGCGAGTGTCACCGGCGAATCGCTGCCCGTGCAGAAACAGGCCGAGGCCGAGGTCTACGGTGGAACCAGCAACCTGACCGGTGCCCTGGACATCAAGGTCACCAAGGCTGGCGAAGATACCACCCTGGCCAGCGTGCAGCAATTGATTCTCCGGGCCGAGCAGACGCACATTCCGCTGGCCCGGCTGATTGACAAGTACGCCGGCTGGTACACGCCGGTGATCATCATGTTGGCCGGCGTGGTGTTGTTCTTCTCGGAGGACAAGGTGGACGGCATGGAGACGGCTATCACCATGCTGATCGTAGCCTGCCCGTGCGCCCTGGTGCTGGCCACGCCGACGGCGATGGTAGCCGCCCTGAGCTGCGCCGCCCGACTGGGAATTCTCATCAAGAATGTGGTGGACCTTGAACACGCCCGCTCGCTGACGGCCATCGTGTTCGACAAGACCGGCACACTGACTACTGGCGAGCTGTCCGTCTCACAGCTTAATCCCGCGCCCGACGTGGACGGCGCTGAACTTCTGTCCTGTGCGGCGGCGGCCGAACAGCTTAGCAAGCACCCGGCTGCCCGGGCGCTGGTTTATGTTGCCAAGGAGGCGAAGATAGATCTGAGACATCCCGACGACTTCGAGGAAGTCT
>JANQGB010001464.1 GCA_028277545.1 Phycisphaerae bacterium
CGTCCGTCGCAAACACCCGCACCACGGCACTCGGCACGGCGGCGCCCGATGCGTCAACCACACGTCCCGCAATCTCGATCCACTCGCCGGCTTCGTCCTCAGGCACGAGCGTCAGACGTGAGATCGCGTGCCGTACCGCTGCATCGTTCACTGCCGTGCGGAACTCTGGTAGATCGCGCAGAGTCCTGCTGAACGCAGGTTCGAGCAGTGCACGCTGACACATGCGGGAGTCCGCTTCGAGAGCGGCACGCAAGGGCCCCAGTGCATCCGTCGGTCGATCCTGCCGGCAGAGCTCCACGGCTCGCGCGAATGCCCTGTCAGCGGCCTCGTTTCCAGCGTCGGGCGAAGACTGGACTGAGGCCGGGGCGAGCGCGACGCTGTCGCCAGCCACGCTCGACGCCGGCACGTCGCCCCCACCGCCAACGTTCTTCTCTGCACAACCGAACGACATGCCCGAGGCGACAAGTGCCACCAAGCCATTTGGGAAAAGAACCTTCATGACGTCACCTTCTCACTTTCCAGCATGCCAGCGCATGGTCCAGCAGCTCATCGCCGCAGGACACTCGATTACTCCGAACAGAGACGACCCGCGTCCAAATACTACGGCCGCCAATCTCGGGAGTCGCAGCGCCCGCGGAGAACCGACGAGTTTCCACAGAAACCCACGGCCAAAGTAAGACCGCGGACGGTGTGATCGTCCGGCGAAGAGGCGACGAGCCGGCACCGCCGACACTCCGGGGCCGGGAGATTTTGTGACGCGGGAGGAGGATGATGCTGACCCGCCCTGCCGGCGTACGGGCTATATGGTTGCGATGGTGGCGAGCGGCCATACCTGTCATGAACCGCGGTCGGGTGTTATGGCGAGCCGGCTCCGTCGTCCACATGTACCCGGGCTTTGGGCGGCGAGGGGCGGTTGACGGGGCAGCCAGATGAGATAATACCCGTCATGCAACGGCACCAAAGCATGGTCCACGTCGTCGATCACCCTTCAACGGCGCTGTGAAGACCGTTTGACGGTCGTTCAAAGCCGGCCCGGGAGGGCCTTGCGGGGGGACATTCTGAGGCGCACCGACACGACTGGCGCCCGATCCCCGCGCCCTTCTCTTTGGCCATCGTGCAACTTTCGGCCATTTTTCGTGCGCCTTAGCAGCAGCACTAGAGGTTTTTCCGAATTGTGCTGGACAAACTGCCGAAAGATTCTATTATCCGGATGAACGGATGGAACGACGGAATGGCTCGCAGCGATCTGGTGTTCAAGGCCCTGGCGGATAGTACGCGGCAGAGGATACTGCAAGTCCTTGTCCGGCAAGAGCTTTGCGTCTTTGAGCTGGTCGAGGTACTGGGGCAGCCGCAGTCGACCGTTTCGCGGCATTTGAAGGTTCTGGGGCAGGCCGACCTGATTGTGGATCGGCGCCAGGGAACCACCACCACTTACAGCAGCGCCAACGTGAGCGAGAACGGCGACGGGTCGGACTCGGACGTGCGTGGGCGGCTGTTGGAGTGGCTGCGGGACCAGCCGCTGCCCCGGGTTGTGGGCCGCCGGCTCGACGCCCTGGTTCACCAGCGGCGGGTGCGTAGCGACGCCTTTTTCGAGCAGGTGGGGCATCGCTGGGACCAGATGCGGATGGACTGTTTCGGGCCGGCGTTCCCGATGGAAGCGCTGTCCGTGCTGCTGCCGGGCGAGTGGGCGGTGGCCGACATCGGCGTCGGCACGGGATACCTGCTGCCACTACTGGCAGCCCGGTTCCGCAAGGTGATCGCGGTTGACCCGGTCCCCGCGATGCTTGAGATTGCCCGCAGTCGGCCGGACCTGCCCGAGGCGGGCGTGATCGACTTTCGGGCCGGGGATTTGTCGAACCTGCCTATCGAAGACGGCGGAGTGGACCTGGCGCTGGCAATGCTGGTATTGCACCACGTCCCCTCTCCGCCAGACGCGCTGAAGGAGCTCCACCGGGTGGCGTCGCCGGGTGGCCGGGTGCTCATCGTCGAGCAGGCCGCCCACCAGTGCGAGGAGTTCTTCGATCGGATGCAGGATCGCTGGTGGGGCTTCGATCCGGAGGAGTTGGGACGGCAGTTGGGCGAGGCGGGATTCAGAGAGATACGGCACGAGGTGTTGGCCTCGGCCGAGCCGACCAACGCCGGTGCACCGGAGGCCCCCGAACTGTTTGTGTTGACCGCCCGACGCGTAGCAGGTCAGACGGGCGAAACAGCCGATAATCAAACGGAATGATCGTAACGAGAAATCGTATGGGAGAAATGCGATGACGACTGCAGTGCAGGACTTCAAGGTGGCCGACCTGGGCCTGGCGGAGTGGGGCCGGAAGGAGATCATCCTGGCGGAGCACGAAATGCCGGGCCTGATGGCCTTGCGACAGGAATACGCCGGCCAGAAGCCACTGGCCGGTGCCCGAATCAGCGGATCGCTGCACATGACCATTCAGACGGCCGTGCTGATCGAGACGCTGGTGGAGCTGGGGGCTGACGTCCGCTGGGCAAGCTGCAACATCTTCAGCACCCAGGATCACGCCGCGGCGGCCATCGCCAAGACCGGCGTGCCGGTCTTCGCCTGGAAGGGTGAGACGCTCGAAGAGTACTGGTGGTGTACGGACCAGGCGCTGAGCTTCCCGGAGGGCGGCCCCACCCTGATCGTGGACGACGGTGGTGACGCCACGCTGCTGATCCACCTGGGCTACGAGTTCGAGGAGGCCTTCGCCAAGGACGGCACGCTGCCCGATCCCGGCCAGGCGGAGAACGAGGAGCAGGCGGTCATCTTCAAGCTGCTTCGGGACCAGCTTCAGAACGACCCCCAGCGCTGGCACAAGGTGGTCGACAAGCTGAAAGGTGTCAGCGAGGAAACCACCACCGGTGTGCATCGCCTGTATCAGCGACAGGAAGCCGGCACGCTGCTGTTCCCGGCCATCAACGTCAACGACAGCGTAACCAAGAGCAAGTTCGACAACCTCTACGGCTGCCGCCACTCCCTGGTGGACGGGATCATGCGGGCCACGGACGTCATGCTTTCCGGCAAGATGGCGGTGGTCTGCGGCTACGGCGACGTGGGCAAAGGCTGCTGCCAGAGCTTGCGCGGCCAGGGGGCCCGGGTCATCGTGACGGAGATCGACCCGATCTGTGCCCTGCAGGCCACCATGGAGGGCTATGAGGTCCGCACGCTGGAAGAAGTCGTGGACAAGGGCGATGTGTTCGTCACCACCACGGGCTGCTGCGACGTGATTCAGGCCGCTCACATGACGCGCATGAAGGACAAGGCCATAGTCTGCAACATAGGCCACTTCGACAACGAGATCGACATGGCGGGGCTGGCCGAGATTCCGGGCGTCGAGAAGAAGGACATCAAGCCGCAGGTCGCGGAGTGGGTCTTCCCCGACGGGCACGGTGTGATCGTGCTGGCCGAGGGGCGGCTGGTGAACCTGGGCTGTG
>JANQGB010001489.1 GCA_028277545.1 Phycisphaerae bacterium
ACGAGGGCCGTTAGTGGTGCGTAACCAACGTATATGGCCCTCTGCCTGATCCAGTACGGAGGCACGAGATGTTCCACGGCGACAGACGGGCGCGCATCAGCCGCGCTACATTAATCTTGCTTGTGGTGGCGGGGCTGGCAACCCCCACCTTGGGAGCGATTCAAGTCACGTTTGAGAAGATCGCCAAGACCGGCGAGCAGGTCCCTGGGCGGGAACACCTGAGCGTCGTGTTCAACGGGCGAGCCCGGCAGTCCAGTGACAAGCCGGGCGTCATCAGCATTCCATCGATCAACGACGCCGGCGAAGTGGTGTTCATGGCTCGCAGTTCGGCCAGCCACGATTTCAACCTGAACTCGGCCATCGGCTTGTACGCCAAGTCACCTGGTTCGCCGCTGCGGCTTCTGGTCGATCAATCCGATGACAGCGTCGGCGCTCCCTTTGCGGTGCCCGGGCGACCGGCCGGCGCCTTCTTCAGCAACTTCGACCCGCCGTTTGTCAACAACCAGGGTATCGTGCTGTTCGGGGCCAGCTTCTACGGAACAGGCGGCAGCGGCACGGGCTTCTATGCGACTACCACGTCTGGTGGTCCAATTGTCAAGATTGTGGACACCTACGACGACGTTCCCGGGCATCCGGGTACCCAGTTCTTCGGCTTTACCTTCGGCGGGTACAGGCCCAAGATCCTGGCGTGGATGAACGACTCGGGCGATGTAGTCTTTATGGGGCGCTTCAAACTCCCCAGCGAGCAGTATGAGGATCAGGGCATCTACGCCACTTCGGTATCCGGCGGGCCGCTGGTCCGCCTGGTCGATACCACCGAATCAGTCTATGCCGTTGGCGAGAGCGTGCCCTTCCGAGGACTGTCGCAGGGGAACCTGCCGGCCTTGAATGACAACGGAATGGTGATCTTCCAGGGCGCGATCGGCGCCCCACCGCCGTCGACGCTGCTGGACGGCATCTTCACCATACCGGTCGATGGCAGCGCCGCGCCTACCACCATCGCCCGGCGCGGCCAACTTTCACCTCCCCTCTCCGACGGCAACACGTGGGGCTACTACTCGACGTGGGGAGGCCAGGACATTAACGACGCCGGTGAGTTCAGCTTCCTGGCGGCGTTCTACCGGGCCAGTTGGGATCCGTATCGCCTGGTGATTCTGTCAGGTGATCTGGCCCATCCCGGAGACCCGCTGTCGGTAGTGGTCGACACGCTGGGCGGATTCGAGGTTCCCGCGCAAACGGCGGCCACGGACTTCACCCAGCTCTCGTTCGCGGCCATGAACGAGTCGGGCCAGATGGGATTCTACGCCCGCGATGATGGACCGATTCCCAACGGACAGGGCATCTACACGGCCGACCTGGCCGGCACCCCGTTCGAACTGGTCGCCCACAGCGGGAACGTCCCGCCGGGACGGATGGCTCCGGCTTATATCAGCGACTTCCAGGGGGCCAGTGCTCCGATCAACGACCTGGGCAACATGGTCCTGGATCCCACCGCGCTCAACGAGACCGCGACCAGCGCCCTCTTCGGGCTGTATTTCTACGATGCCTGCACGGGCACCTTGGAGCGGATTGTAGACGCGGATACTTCGCTCCCGGCTCCGCCGCTCGGTCTGGGCGACGAGTTCGAGGGTTCCGGCACGCGCTTCACCAGGGTGCAGGATGGGCAGTGGGTGCGCTCCGGAGGCTTCCGGTCCATCAACAACAACGACGACGTCGCCTTCCTGGTCGCGTTCGGCACCTTCAACGTCGGCGCGTACGTAGCCCACGTGGAGAGCAGCGGTGGCGAGCTGGCCATCGTCTGCCCGCAGGACGCGACCCTGGAGTGCCCGGAGACGCCGAGCGATCCAGCAGCGACCGGACTGCCGCGGGTCTGCAGTGACGTCACGCCCACGGTCAACTATGTTGACTCCAGCGTGCCCGGCTGCGGCAACACAGAGGTGGTCACCCGCACCTGGACGGCCGACGACGGATCGGGAACCCCCGTCTCCTGCAAT
>JANQGB010000937.1 GCA_028277545.1 Phycisphaerae bacterium
CGATTCCCCACCCCTTGCTGCGCAAGGAATGGGGCACCCCGCGCTGTGGAATCCGCGCCTGGTCAAGACGGTAGGGTGCATCTTGATGCACCTGTTTAACTTATCCGGCGATGTTTCTGCTCAATCGGCGACGCGTCAGTCCAAAATGGCGGGCCGGGCGGCATCCTACTCGCCTTCGATTTGGGCTAGTCGCTGTCGGAAGTGGGCGACGCCTGGGCTATCGGCGGGCAGGGTCTGCAGTACTCGTCTGATGGCGTCGACGGCTTCGCGACGCCGGCCCAGGGCCAGCAGGGCGTCGGCCTGAGTATCGATGTAGTTGGCGATCTCCGGGCGCAGGGCGATGGCCCGCTGCACGCTGTCCAGGGCTCGCTGTGGATCGCGCCGGGCTGGGGGATCGGCGAGCAGCAGATACCGCGCCAGCAGATGATGGGCGGTGGCTTCAAACGGCCGGTGAACCAGCAGTTGTTCCAGGATGGCGATGGCCCGCTGGTAGCCGCCCCGCTGGGCGTACAGCCGGGCGGCGCCCATCATCGCTTCGGGGTCGGCGGCCGCTCCGAGATCGAGGGCCTGCTGATAACGACGCAAGGCTTCGTCCAGTAGCCGCTGCTTCTCGGCGGGATTGGCAGCCTCCGCGGCCAGGCGGCGCAGAATGAAGCCCGCGCTGCGCCAGGCGGGCCAGTAAGTCGGGGCCACCTCCTGGGATCGATCGCAGTAGTGCAGCGCCTGGGGCAGGTTGCCGTCACTCAACGCCTTGGCCGCCATGCCGGCCAGCACCTTGCAGGATCGCGGATTAACCTCGTAGGCGGCACCGTAGAGGGCCACATCGGAGCGCCAGTCCAGGTTCCGCCGGACAGTCAACGAGCCGTACAACGCGCCAGCCAGTGCCAACAGGAGGCAGCTTGTTATCGCGACCGCGCGGGAGCGGGCGCTGCGCCGGGCAGCCTGGTACCTGAGCGCCGCATCCACTGCCAAGCCGACCAGCATGGCGAACCCGACGATCGGCAGGTAGAGCAACCGTTCCGCGAAGATGGTGCCGATCACGACCACAAAGTTGGAGACGATCGAGTAAGAGATGGCGGCGATGGCCAGGGCGATCCCGGCCGGGCTGCGTCGGCGCAGGGCGACAACCGTGGCGACAGCCAGGAACACCAACAGCGACAACCCAACCCATAGTCGCGGGTCGCTCACCCGAGTGACCGGCTCGATGGCGGCGTAGGAGTAGTCAAAACAGAGCCGGTCTGGCAGCACGGTCAGCCCGAGTGCCTTGGTCAAGGTGACCAGGGGCGTTGCCCAGCGGGCCAGGATGGCGCTGTCACCGGCGGATAGTCCGTCCGCCGGGTGTGCGATGGGGTTGTCGAAGCGGTCGATGGTGCCGGCCGGGCTGGTCAGCCCGCCCAGCAGAGAAACGCGCAGGATCAGGTAGCCCGCTGTCACGACGACAATAGGGGCGTAGCAGCGCCTGATTCTGCGGGCGGCATCACCCCGCGCAGCGCCGTCCGGCCGGCGGGCCCACCACCAATCAAGCAGCAGGACCAGGCCGACGAAAGTCACGGCGTTCTCTTTGCAAAGCAGTGCGGCGGCGTACAGCAGGGTCCCGGCCGCGGGCAGTATGGGCAGGCGACGACGTTCCGCCGTTTGGTCGGCCATGAAGGCCAGCAGACCCCCGATCATGAACAAGGCGACCAGCATGTCGGCCCGGCCGACGATGGTGTTCAGTGATTCGGTGTGCAGCGGATGGACGGCAAAGAATGCCGCGGTCACCAGGGCGACGCGGTACGATCTGAATATCCGCCGTGTCAGGGCGAGCAGCAGCACGCAGACGCCGGCGTGGGCGATCAGATTGGGCAGGCGGAAGGCCCAGGCCTGCTGCGAGATCGCCCAGTTTGCGGCATAGCTGAGCATGACCAGCGGGCGATACAACGGATCTGTATCACCCAGGTGCCAGTAATTCCCGGTCAGCAGTTCGGTTGTCCTGAAATCGCGCACCCTGGGGTTGTTGACGATGATGGTGTGGTCATCCATGTGGAACGGGTTGGCCAGGGCGTTGGCATAGAGGACGGCGCATAGACTAACGATGAACAGGGCGCCAAGGCCAAGGTCCCGCCAGGCGTGCCGCGGTGGTCGATCGGGCTCAACCACAGGTGGGTGACGGGGCGTCGCTCTGGCCATCTCGATCTCTGTCAGAGGGTGGTTTCAGGGCGGCGGGGCGACCGCGGCGGCTGACTATACGACGGCCGTAGCCGCCTGGCAACCAGCACCATTGACGGGTTGGCGTTCCGGGCAATGGCGACTATACTGCCTATGTTATGCCGAGGGCGTGGCGGCCGAGAGAGCGTTGGATCGGAGCGGGTCGACTCGGCACACCGGGCAAGTCGCGAGCGGGCCGGGTCTTCGGTTGGGTCACACTTCTGCCGGCGATGTTGGCGCTACTTTCTTGTGCGGGCGGCTGTCGCGAGCCGGAAAAGGCCCAGCGGTGGCAGACGTGGGAGTACAAGGACTCCGACGTTCTGGACACCGGGCAGCAGTTCGACGCCCAGTGGGCCCGGCAGGGCGATCCGTCTTCGATGCAGCCGCTGGACCCGTTGTCGGACAACCCGCTAGAAAACGCCATGACCGAGAAGCAGCGCCGCGCCCTGCAGGAGAGTTACGCCCGCCAGATGCGCCAGCAGGTTGACGAGCAGACGCTTGGGCAGGCGGAGATGCGCCGCCGCGCTGAGGAAGCGCGCCGGCACATCGAGCAGAGCCAATCAGAGCGGTGAGCCATGCGTCAAGTGATAAACAACTCGGCGGGGCGGCGAGACGGCGTCGCCCTGGCCGGTGGATCTACGTATCCGGAAAGAAAGCGAGAGTCGCCAATGGACAGCAGGACTCAGTTTTCGGTGTTTCTGGTCAACAAGCCCGGTGTACTGGCCCACGCGTATCGCGAGTTGGGCAAGGCTAAGGTCAACATCGTCGCCCTGGCGATGATGGACGCGGTTGAGCACGGCGTACTGAGGCTCATAGCCGCCGATGCGGACCGGGCCCGGCCCGTCCTGAGGAGCTTGAACATCCCGATGACCGAGACGGAGGTGCTGTGCGTAACCATGTCCAACCGTCCTGGTGCGCTGGCTGACGTGTGCGAGCGTCTCAGCGCGTCACACATCCCTATCAGTTACATGTATTGCACGACCGGAGTGGCCGGCGGCAAGACCCTGGGCATCTTCAAGGTGCCGGACATCAGAAAGGCGATCAAGGTGATCGGCGATCACCGAATGTCGACCCGCGACATGAAGAAGAAGCTGCGTCCCAGCCGGGCGGCCAAGAAGAAGAGCACGCCGGGTCGCCGGCCCGTGGTTCGCCGCTGATCGGCGGCGGAGGGACGCCATCGAGCCGCTACGACGAGTCGGCTGCGCGCCCCACCAGCAGATGCCACGTGGCGGAGAGTTCGGCGCGCCAGTCGAAGCGGCGGTTGTGCCCCATGCGCCGGGCTTCGAGCAGCTCTCCGGAATCGTCGAACCTGAAAGCGGCGCCGAACAGACCTTCA
>JANQGB010000080.1 GCA_028277545.1 Phycisphaerae bacterium
TGAAGACCACACCGGGCTTGGGCCAGTCCGGGATACTGCGGATGAGATCGTCCAGGCGCGCCAGAGCCAGTCCCGCGCCGGTGCCCTTCAGGTCAGTGGTGTCCGGTCTCGGCATCGATCACTCCCGAATTACTTTGACGTCCAGGCGGTTGCCGCTCTGTTCGATGACTTCGAAGGTCATCCCGTCCACTGTCATCTCTTCTATGGTGTCGGCCAGCAGGTTCAGATCGAACTTCCAGTCAACTTCGACGTCCGCCACGCCGTGATTGAGGTTGCGCAGCTTGGCACCCTCCGATCCGTTGACCACGCCGCGATGATCGGCCAGCGCCTGGCAGACGGCCTTGGCCTGCCGACGGGTCACCTCGCTCAGCTTTACCGACAGGATTCTCCGGGCGGCGGTGCGCTTGTGCCACGCCTTGCCAATGTCCTTGAGCACCTGGGCGGCGACGTCATCTGTCAGCGTCACGAAGGCCTCGTCGCCGGCAGCGGCGGAAACCGTGGTATAGGGCTTCTTGGGACGGTAGTTGTTGGACATCAGGATGGCCGCGGAGTCCGCCTGCACGGCCCGCACGTTGATGCTCACGTCCCAGCGGTGCAACAACTGCCCGCCAAGCTGCAGGGTGCTGCCGCGCTTGGCTTCCGCCCGACCGAACACCAGCACCTCGGCCTTGAACTCCGCCGCGATGGCGGCCAGCTTGGTCACGTCGTTGTCCACGGCGGCTTGTTTGACGTCGCGCTCCCGCACCTGCTCGCTGACAGCCTGGTCCATCAACTGGACGTCCTTACTCAGGAAGAAGTTCTCCATCCGCGACTGGCAGATACCGTTGAACTCCGGCGGTTTCAGGTCGTCAACGTCGTTGTCCTCGATGATGACGATCATCATCCGCGGGTTGCCTTCGTCCTCCTTCAGATGGGCGAAGGCGGCCCAGTCGCGTTCGAAGTCGGCCACCGACACCAGGGCGTCGATCTCGACATGGGTGACGTCTCCCTCTACCCAGCGCCGCAGCTCGGAGAACTCGTTGATGTAGCCGCCGGCCTGGGAGAGAATTCGATCCTTGGTGAGGGCGAAGTTCTCCGTCTGGCTCTGGGCATTGATGAAGAGCCCGCAGGCCTGTTCCACCGCGGCGCGTTGGGCGGCTTTGACGGCCTCGTCCCCGGCCTTGACGTCCGTTCCCGCGGCTCGGCCGATCACCTTGACTCGTTTGGCCATCTGGCCCCAGGACGGGGCTGCGAACAGAAGAACTACCGCAAAAGTCGCCAAAACACGCTTACACTGGCTCATGGTTCGATCTCCTGAGGTTTCGGTTGAGTTCAGTGCCTGATCACTGCCCAGGTTCGCCCTGCACTACCCGAGCAAGCGCCCCCTGCCGACCGGACGGTGATTCGATGCCAGCAGGAGAAAACGAGGGATGCCAGCGCAATCCCCACCTCGGTCGACGGCGGCAGCGTAACCCGCCGCCGGGACCCTTGCAACGACGAAGGTGACGAAAATAGCTGGACTTACGGAATCAATGTGCTATATTTCCGCGCTGCACCGGCGCGCTGCGCGGCAGCGTCGGCATGAGCCGTAAGTGTTTGGGAACAACCAGGTTACAAGTCTACGGGTCGACCGGCCGTCTAGTATTGGGGCGGTGTCGGGCAGGGGATTGGTATTGAAAGAAGGAGATTGGCTTTGTTTGCAAGTGTAGTCAAGTCGAGGCGGTGGCTCGCTGTGGCGGCGCTTATAGTGCTGGCGATTGGAACGACAACGGCGCTCGCTCAGGAGACCGCGGGTGCTGGTGCCACCGCGGAGGCAGCCGAAGAGGCCGTGCATGGCCGGCCGGGGATTCCCGCCCCCTGGTGGATCGCACCAATCGGCGCCATCATCGCCCTGGTGTTTGCGTACATCTTCTACAACGAAGTGAAGCGGGCCGACGAGGGCGATCCCGAGATGATCGAGATTGCTGGCCACGTGCGCGACGGGGCGATGGCGTATCTGAAACGCCAATACAAGGTCGTGACGGTAGTCTTCATAGTGCTGTCGTTGGTGTTGTGTTTCATGGCCTTCGTGCTGAAGGTGCAGAACACCATCGTGCCGGTGGCGTTCCTGACGGGTGGCTTCTTCAGCGGCCTGTGCGGCTTTCTTGGGATGCGGACCGCTACGCTGGCCAGCAACCGTACGGCGGCCGCCGCGAGGGAGAGTCTCAACCGAGGACTGGTGGTCGCCTTCCGCGCCGGCGCGGTAATGGGCCTGGTAGTCGTCGGGTTTGCCTTGATTGACATCACCGGCTGGTTCCTGATCCTCTACCACGTAAGCACGCTGAGCCTGACCACGATCACGGTAGTAATGCTGACTTTCGGCATGGGTGCTTCGACGCAGGCGCTGTTCGCCCGTGTTGGCGGCGGAATCTACACCAAGGCCGCTGACGTCGGTGCTGACCTGGTGGGCAAGGTCGAGGCCGGCATTCCTGAAGACGACGTCCGCAACCCGGCCACCATCGCCGACAACGTGGGTGACAACGTCGGTGACGTGGCGGGCATGGGTGCCGACCTGTACGAGTCTTATTGCGGCTCGATCCTGGCGACGGCAGCGCTGGGCGTGGCGGCGGCAGTGGCCTTGTTCGGTTCCGAGGCCACCGGCGACGGTGCGAACGCAGCTATCCGCTTCCTGGCCGCCCCGATGGTGCTGGCCGGCATCGGCATCATCCTTTCGATCGTCGGCATCTACATGGTCCGCACGCGCGAGGGGGCGAGCATGGGCCAGCTTATGGGCGCCCTGGGCAAGGGCGTCAACGGCAGCAGCGTGTTGATCGCGGTAGCAGCGTTCTTCGTCTGCTGGTGGCTGCTGGGCGGAATTGAAACCGAGGACGGCTACAAGGTTAGCTGGCTGGGCATCTGGGCGGCAATCATCAGCGGGTTGTTCGCCGGAATCATCATCGGCAAGTCCACCGAGTACTACACGAGCTACGAGTACGAGCCCACCAAGGCCATCAGTGCCCAGGGTATCACCGGGCCGGCGACCATTATCATCGGCGGCGTGGCAGAGGGCATGAAGAGCACCTGGGCTTCACTGGCCAC
>JANQGB010000228.1 GCA_028277545.1 Phycisphaerae bacterium
ATTCTCTTCAAGAGCTGGCGACTCCACCGGCGCAACCCGGATGAGCACCTGGCCTTCCGCTTTCCGCGCTTCGACCTTAACGATCCCGTTCAGCGGCGCGCCGCCAAGTTCGTGGGTGGCGCGACCTTCGTTCTGCTGCCGCTGGTCGGGGTCAGCAGTTATCACGGCTACCACTACACCGACTCCGCGGAGTTCTGCTCCAAGGCGTGCCATGCTGTTATGGCGCCCCAGGCTACGGCCTACCTGCAGTCCGACCACGCCCGCGTGCCCTGTGCCGAGTGTCACATCGGCGAAGGAGCCGGCTGGTTCGTGAAGTCCAAACTTTCCGGCACACGCCAGGTGCTGGCCATGTGGCGGGAGAGCTACTCGCGCCCCATCCCGCCGGCCATCCACCACCTGCGACCGGCCCGCGAAACCTGCGAGCGCTGTCATTGGCCGGAGAAGTTCTTCGGTTCCCAATTGGACAACCGCGTCCGCTTTGCCTCGGACGAGAGCAACACCCGCCAGGAATTCGGCATGGTGCTCAAGACCGGTGGAGGCAACGACGTCACCGGGCGGGCCGAGGGCATCCATATGCACATGGCCCTAAAAGGGCGCATAGAGTACGTGGCGACCGACCCCGAACTGCAGGAAATCCCCTGGGTCAGACAGATCGGCGAGGGCGGTGAAGAACTGATCTACCGCTCCGACGGCAAGCCGAGCTCCGATCCTCGACCTGCCGGGGAGTTGCGCGTGGTCGATTGCATGGATTGTCACAACCGCCCCGCCCATGTCTTCCGGGCGCCCGCCCACGCGGTGGACAATTACCTGGATATAGGAGCCGCGAAGATCGACCCCACCCTGCCGTTCATCAAGCGCCAGGCGGTCGAGGCACTCTCCCGCCCCTACCCGGACACCGACACCGCCAGGGCCGAGATCGGCAGGGCCTTGACGGAGTTCTACGAGACGCAATACCCCGAGCTGTGGGTCAGCCGGCGAGCGGCCATCTACACCGCCATCGACAGCGTGCGGGAGATTTACGAAGACAACTTCTTCCCCTCCATGAAGGTTGACTGGCGGACCTATGTCAACAACATCGGACACAAGCTGTCACCAGGCTGCTTCAGATGCCACGAAGGGCGCCACGTCAACCAGAACGGAGATCGCATCAGCCACGAGTGCAAGGTCTGCCACACCTTCCTTAACCCGGTCGAACGTACCGGCAACACCGTGGTTATTGAAGAGGGCGAGTTCGTGCATCCCATACCTCTCCAGGGGACGCACGCGGCCCTGCGCTGCTCGACGTGTCACGATGGGGGGCCGGCCAGGCCCAGCACCTGTGCCGGGTGTCATGAGGACACGACCGCACTGCGCCTGGCGGAGGCGCCCCAACTGGTCGGATTCAACGTCGCAGCCGACTCCATGGCCGACCTGGACTGTGACTCGTGCCATAACCTGGACGCGCCCCGGTCGCTGGAGACGATCTACGAGAGCTGCACCGAGTGCCACGATCCGGAGGACGACGAGCAGTTCGATGGTATTCTCGCCCGCTGGGACC
>JANQGB010000266.1 GCA_028277545.1 Phycisphaerae bacterium
GTGTCTCCACGGTAACCGTCATCGGTACCACAAGCCGCTTGTAGGCGGCGATGCGTTGCATTGCGACTGTCAGGTCTGGGCTGCACAACGCAGCAAAGACCATCGGATTGAAGGCCTCAGCCGTGATGGCCTCGGCGACCCGGATGGAGATCGCGGGGTCGCCAGCCTCAGCCTCGGAGGCGGTCCACAGGCTGAAGTACTCGGAAACGGTGAGCTTCGCGTCCTCCCGGACGAAGAGGTCTGCCGGCAGCCGAGCACGTCGTAGCACGTTGTCCGGGTCGATGCCCAGATCCTCGTAGAGCAGGAGCCATCCACGGTCGACCGATATGGCCTTCTTTTGCATCATGCGGTGATTATAGGTATCGCGCTCGACTTGTCATTGGCAGCCCGCGCCAAGCTGACAGGACGCCGGCACCTACTTGGCGCAAAATGACAATGCTTTGGCGTCATCCGCGATTGACACCCAACCTCTCCGTCACGATCATGTTCCTGCTCGGCAGCGGCTCGAACGCAGAGACCGACATGGACATGATTCGAAGACGCCTTTTTCTCGTCTTCGGGAGGACCTCGTGAACAACAAAAGTGTCGTGCCGTTCACAGGCGCATCGTCGGGGATCGCGCCCTCGACTGGCTCATCGAGAGGGGGCGCTTAGCCGCAGGCGTGCCACGGAGGAACTAGCATGAGGATGAACAGAACAGCCATCGTGACTGGTGCCAATTCCGGCGTCGGATTCTATACGACCATCGGGCTCGCCAAAGCAGGATTCAGTGTCGTCATGGCTTGCCGCAACCGCAACAAAGCCGAGGCGGCCAGCGCTGAGATCAGGCACCTGGTCGTGGACGCTGAGTTGGAGGTCATGGAACTCGATCTCAGCAGCACGACGTCCGTACGAGCGTTTGCATCCGGGTTCCGCGAGCAACACCAGCACTTGAACATTCTCGTCAACAACGCTGGTGTGCTCGACGTCTCGGGTCGGAAGAACGACGCTGGCATCGAGCTGCAGCTTGCCACCAACCACCTCGGGCACTTTTTGCTGACGTCGATGCTCATCGAACGGATGCCGGACGAGCCGGGCTCTCGTGTGGTGTCGCTCAGCAGCATCGCTCACAAGCAGGGCCGCATCGCCTTCGACGACATCAACTGTGAGCATCAGCAGGACAAGCTTTTCGCTTACGCGCAGTCCAAGCTCGCGTGCCTGATGTTCGCAAGCGAGCTACAACGGCGGTTGGAGGCGGCCAGCCGGAAGATCTTGTCGGTGTGCGCTCACCCCGGCGGCACCGATTCCGGGCTCTTCGACAACATGCCGCGATTTCAATACTACGCATTCAGGCTGCTCGCTCCATTCATCACCCACTCCAACGAGGAGGCCGCGAAGCCTTCGCTTCACGCGGCGCTCTCGCCAGAGGTTCGCGGCGGCGACTACTTCGGTCCCCAAGGCTTCAGGGACATGAGAGGCCCCGTCGGCCACGCTGCCCGCACCCCGTATTCGGAAGACCAGGAAGTGGCAACGAGGTTGTGGCAGCTCTCAGAAGAACTCATCGGCGAGCCCTTCACGGGCTTGAAGCGCGAGGGATCAGGCTCGCCAGGCATTGACTGATGCAGGAGAAAGCGGCTTTAAAGGACGGAGACGCACGTGGGGGGTAAAATGCAGGCTTGGGCTTTCAGGTATTGCCGGAAGCGATTGAATTCTCGAACTCAAACAAAGCGCGGTAGACCTTTCCGGAGAAATATCCGTCCGTTGAAACCAGATCAAGGGGCGGCTGACCGTCGTCACCGATGAAAGCCGACAAGTTCGGGTAACACAGCGGTTTGAGGAGCGAGCGCAAGAATGGCCCGGTTGGGCCACATATGTGGCCGTTCCCGAGGCCCATGACGTTACTGGACCAACGGAATTCACCAGTATCTACGAGACAATTAATTGGGATGCCCCATGATGAAACTCGCATCTACGCTGTTCTCCTACCTTATATTGCTTGCCTCTGTGGTGATGTTGTCATGGGGTGTGCTTGGTTTTCTGGAGTATCTCTTTGGCCTTCAACTCCTGATGCCTTTGCAGAATGCCAGCTTTCCCAAGGGCACGCAGTTCATACACTGGGTTTTGATCACGTTGTCGGGGGCGTGCTATTTGCTCGGCTACTTCTTCAGGTGGAAGTACACACCGCTGGCCATGATCGTGCTCTTTGCAATGCTGGCGACCATGTGTTTCATTCAAACCTTTGATTTCATGACCAACCCCAGTCGCTATGCTGACCTCGTTCGTGAGTCCACTTACTACTTGGTGATTTCCGTCTACCTGCTTCGATCACAGAGAATGCAGTCACGCTTCGGCAAACTGACGATGCAAGCTGTTACCGCGCTCCCCAGGGCTTCCGGGACATGAAAGGCCCCGTCGGCCACGCTGCGCCAGTTAGACCTCCAGTAAGACCTTAAGATAGATTTATAGCGCCCTTCTACTCAGGTGTGTACCTCGCGGTGATGAAGAGCGGCTCATCGGGCCAATGGCAGAGCCCCACGCCTGGTCGTGTCGGTGCGGTCAGGCATAGGCTGCGTATCGATATTCACGTCGCCGCCTGCTCACGCGAACACTTCGCCGCCATGAACGAAGGCGAAGACGAAAAACCCTGAGAGCCCCGGCTCACCACGAAGACCGCCGCGACGGCGAGCGCTCCTACTCCCACTGCGCCTCCTCCTCCAGCTTATCACAGGCCGCCACGACATCGCGCGCAAAGAGCACCCGCCCCACCGAGCGGCCCCACCACCCCTGCCCTCGGTTCGACGGAGCCAGCGTCCGACGACGAAGACGCGGACTGAGTATCTCATAGTAGGCCGTCTTGCCGAGTGAGAAACGCGCCTTGAAGTAGGCCTGGGCCGCTGTG
>JANQGB010000372.1 GCA_028277545.1 Phycisphaerae bacterium
GACAGCGGCACGCAATCATCCAAGGTCCTGGTGGTCGACGGCGACAGCGGAGCCGTGCTAGCCGCCGCCGCGGCCCCGCATCGGCTCATCGAGGGCCTGCCGACAGGGCATCTCGAACAGCACCCTGGTGACTGGTTCACCGCTGTCGAACAAGCCCTGAATGAAGCCCTGGCCGCAGCGGACGTCAATCGGCGGGAAGTCCGAGCCATCGGCGTCTCCGGGCAGCAACATGGCTTCGTCGGCCTGGACGACGCTGGCGAAGTGATAAGACCCGCCAAGCTGTGGTGCGATACGTCGACCACCAAGCAATGCGACGACATTCTGGCCAAGGTCGGTGGCCTGGCCCGCTACATCGAACTCACCGGCAACGGCCTGCCGCCCGGGTTCACCGCGTCGAAAATCGCCTGGCTCAAAGAGTGCGAGCCCGAGAACTACGCCCGGCTGTCCACCGTGCTGCTGCCACACGACTATCTGAATCTGCGCCTGACCGGGCGGCCGAGGATGGAGTGCGGTGATGCTTCCGGAACTGCGCTGCTGGATGTTCGACGGCGGACCTGGTGTCAAGATGCGATCTGCGCCATCGACGACTCACTGCGCGAGAAGCTGCCCTCCCTTATGCCGGCCGACGAACCGTGGGGCACTCTCCTGCCGGAGCTGGCCGACCAGTGGGGCCTGACCGGGGAAGTCGTAGTGAGTCCCGGCGGCGGCGATAATATGATGTCAGCCATTGGCACCGGCAACGTGACCGACGGCGTAGTGACCGTAAGTCTGGGCACGTCGGGAACGATCTTCGCCTATTCGTCGTCGCCGGTCGTCGACGCGGCCGGTGAAGTGGCGGCCGTCTGTGACAGCACCGGCGGCTGGCTGCCGCTGGTCTGCACTATGAACGTGACAGTCGCCACCGAACTGACCAAGTCGCTTTTGGGCATGAACAACGAGGGGCTGGAACAGGCGGCGGTGAGTATCCCGGCTGGCAGCGAGGGACTTGTGCTGTTGCCCTACTTTGAGGGTGAGCGAACGCCCAATGTTCCCGACGGCACCGGCGTCTGGTTCGGGGCCAATCGCCGGACGCACACTCCCGCTCATTTTGCCCGGGCGGCCATGGAGGGCGCCACACTGGGTCTCAACTACGGCCTGCGCCGGCTGAGCGAGCTAGGCGTTCAAGGCCAGGAGATTCGTCTGACCGGCGGCGGCGCCAACAGTGCCGCCTGGCGGCAGATAGCCGCAGACGTATTCAACATGCCGGCAGTCTGCCTGCAGCAGAGCGAATCCGCCGCCTTCGGAGCGGCCATACAGGCGGCCTGGTGCTGGCGGCGGCGGAACCAGGAGGCAGCGACCGTGCAGGAGATCGCTGACGCCTGGGTGTGTACGGTCGAAAGGACCCGCGTGGATCCGGATCCACAGCGCGCGGGGCTGTACCTGCGTATGCAGCGACTGCACGACGAACTCTCCGGCGCCCTGCGCGGCACATTTGGCCTGCACCGCGAACTGGTAACCACCTGACCCCTCAACAGGGAGCTTGATCATGAGCTACGAACTCCGCGACCTTCGCTACCAGCAGACCAGGCGCACGCCGTCGGAACTCCTCGAACACCTCCAGACCTTCCGCTTGAAGCCGCGGGTCTCGGTGGGCATCTGGTATTTCACGCCCGCCGGGGGGCGCTTTCACGATCGTTACGTGCCAGCGGCCAGTATCGAAGAGCGCCTGGAGATGGCCGCTGACCTGGCTCGCTTGGGCGTAACGGGCATCGAGGCCCACTACCCGGATGAGGTGAACGAAGAGAACCTGCACCTGTACAAGAAACTCGAGGAGCAGGCCGGTATTCGACTGGTGGGGTCGCCATTCTCACACTTCTTCGACCCCGACTTCGAGTTCGGCAGCCTCTCGAGCCCCTACGCCAAGGTGCGGGAGAAAGCCATTGAGACTGCCGTCGGCGGTCTCAAACTGGTTCGCGACTCCGGAGCCGAAGTCGCTGTCTCCTGGCCGGGCATCGACGGGTACACCTATTCCATGTGCACCATCTTCCCCTGGATGTGGGACCGCTTCGAAGGCGCCATGGCCGAGGCCATGGACGAGGTCCCCGGCGTACGGATCGCTATCGAGCCCAAACCCTACGAACCGGCTCCGAACAACATATATCGTACGACGGCCGAGGGTATCCTGGCCGGCCAGCGGATCGAAGCCCGGCTCAGGAACCCCGCCAACCGCCGCCTGCTGGACGAAGGCCACCGCCTGGCCTGCCTCAACCCGGAGATCGGGCACGTGCGCATGGGCTTCGAGGACGCTGCTGCCGCCTTCAGCCTCATAGGCCTGGAAGGCCGCCTGGCTCATACCCACTGGAACTCTCAGCCGCTGGGGAACTACGACCAGGATCTCAATATCGGTGTCGTCGAGTGGCAGCAGTCCGAGGCCCTGATGTTCGCACTCTGGGTGATGGGTTACGACGAATGGTTCGGCATCGACATCAACCCCGAGCGTATGCCGGTTCAGAAGGCGGTCGAGATCAACATGCAGGTGCTCAGAATCCTGCAGGACCGCATCGAGTCGCTGCCGGTCGGGCGGATGATCGAGTGTGTCGAAGACCCCGCTTCCAACCGCGGAGAGCTGGAACTGATCCTGGCCAACTCGATGCGGCGAGTGTGACTGGCCGCGGAGTGTCCCACAGTGGATTCTGACGGCCGGGGCACGTAGCATTCGCGGCACGTTGAGAACGGCTTCCAAGCCGACAGAAATTACCCAGGTGCGCCGGGCGGCGAGAAAGCCCGGCGCCCCCACCGGAGCGAGCCTCAATGATCAACACCTTCGAGGGCAATACGCCGCTCATCGGCGACAACTCGTACGTTCATCCGTCCGCTGACGTTCTGGGCAACGTGGAGATAGGATCAGGCTGCTGGATCGGTCCGGGCGCCCGTATTCGCGGAGATTACGGTCGTATTGTTATCGGCCGCAACACCGGCGTTGAAGACAACTGCGTGATACATGCCCGCCCGGGTGAGCAGACGACTGTGGGCAACTGGGTCACCGTCGGTCACGGCGCCATCATCCACAACGCGACCATCGAAGACTGGGCCTTGCTGGGGATGGGCTCCATCACGTCGGATTGGGCAGTGGTCGGCCGCTGGGCGGTGATCGGTGAGGGCACCGTGGTCAAACAGCGTCAGCAGATTCCTGCCAACGGCATCGCGGTCGGCACACCGGCCCGCGTGCTGGACAAGCAGGTGACCGACGACTTCGAAGCCGACTGGACGAGGTTCAAGCAGCTTTATGTGGACCTGGCCAGTCGCTACCGCACAGGCCTCACCTGATCGCACCCCACGTCGACTACGCTTCGGTCGTCAGGACGACACCCGGCTGCGCCAGAACTTGGGCCAGACCCAGCCGACCGCGTCGACGGCAGTACAGAGAGTGGCTAGCAACACCAGGACAACGCCAGCCCATTGAATACTGTTCATGTCAGGCTCCCCCAAGCCGGTCCTATACAGACTGTCGTGCTGACCCGTACGACGAACATCATCAACCCGCGGCAGGAGAAACCTGGTCCGCCTGGAGCAAGTCGTCGAACCTACTCCAAGCATACGATACGCCGGAGCGGCACGGCGGTTGCATTCGCGGGATGAATAGCAGGACTTTTTGTCGTCGGCCCCGGTCAGGCGGAGCGGTCAGTCTCGCTTGGGGCGGGGCGCTCCGCCTCGACTGACGGCGTCCTCACCAAAGCGGCGGCGGATCTCGTCCATAGTGCTGTCCAGACGGCGGCGGCGGTCGATCTTCTCCTGCTCGAACAGCAGAAGCTGCTGGCCGGTGGCCGGCGAGAGTTGAGCCACGCCCATGCCTACTAGGCGCACCGGCTTGGGCACTGTGGCCCGACGCCCGCACCACTTGTCAAACAGACGTCGTACCGCGGCGAAGAACTCCTCGGTCTGATCCGAGGCAACCGAAAGAGTAGTTCGGCGAGTGACGGTGGCGAAGTCCTCCGTCCGTACTTTCAGCACCACCGTACGGGCCGCCAGATCGTGGCGGCGCAGCCGAAGCGCCACGTGCTCAGTCTGGTGGAGCAGCACGCCCCGCAGATACTCGGCGTCGTCAATGTCCTGCCGAAAGGTGACTTCGTGGCTGATGCTCTTGGCCTGCCTGTCTGGGACTACTTCACGATCGTCGAGCCCGCGAACCAGGCGATAGAAATGCTCCCCCGCTTCTCCGAAGCGATCGGCCAGATCGCCGTGCGACATTCTCCGGATGTCGGCGAACGTGCGAATACCCAGCCGCTCGAAGCGTTGCTGCGTTACCCGTCCGGCCCCCCACAACCGGGATACTGGTAGCGGATCGAGGAATTCCTGTATGGCGTCCGGCGGGACCACCACCAGCCCGTCGGGTTTCCGCAGGTCGCTGGCCAGTTTGGCCAGGAACTTGTTCGGAGCCACTCCCACCGAGCCGGTCAGCCCAGTCTGCTCTCTGATCCGCCGCTTTAGATCGCTAGCGATCTGCTCCGGCTCGCCCAGCAGGCGGATTGAGCCGGTTACATCGAGGAACGCTTCGTCGATCGAGAGCGGCTCCAGCAGCGGTGTGAACTCCTCGAAGATGGCGAAGACCTGCCGCGACAGTTCGACGTAGCGTTGTATGCGCGGCCGCACCACGACTGCCTCCGGGCAAAGACGCACGGCGCGGGCCATGGGCATAGCACTGTGGCATCCGGCGGTCCGGGCCTCGTAGCTGGCCGCTGACACCACGCCACGCCCTTCGGGGCTCCCCCCCACCAGGACGGGCTTGCCGCGCAGTTCAGGCCTATCAAGCTGTTCCACGGCCGCGAAGAAGGCGTCCATGTCCACGTGCAGGATATGTCGAGCGTCTGAGCCGGCCATAGTAAGGATCACGACTATGAGCAGGGGCAGACAAGGAGCTGGAGCCCAGGCCAACCCTGCCCCACCGAACATGTCCCATCCAACACATATACTATCATCCCGCCCCACAAACGCCGAACACCCAAGCGAATACACGTCGAGCCTACCGCTCGATCACCTATCCAAGCGTCCCCAGTGCCGTCACACCGTTGGAACACCGCCCCAACAGTCCCCGCCATACCGCCACGCAGGTGAGCCCGTCTGCCGCTGTGCCATTTTGCCGTTTCGCCGTTTCGCCGTTTCGCCGTTTTGACGTTTTGACGTTTTGACGTTTCGGCGTTTCGGCGTTTTGACTTTTCGGCGTTTTGCCGTTTTGCTGTCTCGGCGGCAGGGGCCACTTGAAGGAAGGAGCAGGTTCGCCAGTGAACGCCACGCAGCGCAGCAGAGGCCGTCTGGAGGTCATCTCGGGCTCGATGTTCAGCGGAAAGACGGAGCAGCTCATTGCCCGCCTGCGGGAGGCGGGCACCAGGGGCGAGCGTGTCGGTGCGTACAAGCACCGCATCGACAATCGCTATGACCCGGACCACCTGATTACGCACACCCAGGACCGTTTCCCGGCGATCCGTGTAGCGGACGCTGCGGAGGTGGTGGCCCGGTCCAATCACCTGGACACCGTCGCCATAGACGAAGGGCACTTCTTCGGGCGGATACTGATCGATGCGGTGAACACGCTGCTGGAGGCCGGCAAGCGGGTGATTGTGGTTGGTCTGGAGCACGACGCCTGGGGCCGGCCCTTCACGCCCATGCCACAACTGTCGGAGATGGCCGACGACGTCGCTCACGTCTACTCTGCCTGCCGCGTCTGCGGGGGGCAGGCCCGTTATACGCAGCGTATGGTGCCCATCGACACGCCGACCATGGTAGGCGGCGTCCATCAATACGAGCCCCGCTGCCAGCGGTGTTTCGAACCCCTGGACGCTCCGCCACCCGAAATGGAGTGACATGGACATTCTGCGCGGCATTCTAGGCATCGCCCTGCTGGCCAGCCTGGCCTGGCTGCTGTCCTGCGATCGTCGCCGCTTCCCGCTCCGTACCGTAGTCGGTGGACTCGCCCTGCAGTGGACTCTGGCCGTGCTCGTGCTGCGGACCGATACAGGCCGCGATATCTTCACCGCCATTGCCACCTGCGTCACAGTCTTGCTGGACTGCACTGCTGAAGGGGCGCGCTTCGTTCTGGGCAACCTGGTTGACTACAACCCGTCAGGGTGGGGCTTCGTCTTCGCCGCCCAGGTTCTGCCCTCTATCATCGTGTTCTCCGCCCTGTCCGCGCTCGGGTACCACCTGGGAATCCTGCAGATCGTGGTCGGCCTGATGGCGCGGGTGATGAGCCGCCTGATGGGCGTCAGCGGTGCCGAGAGCCTATCTGCCGCGGGCAACGTCTTTCTGGGGCAGACCGAAGCGCCGTTGCTGGTTCGCCCCTACATCCCAACTATGACGCAATCCGAGCTGATGGCCTTGATGGTGGGCGGTTTCGCCACGATCGCGGGCGGGGTGATGGCCAGTTACGTGGCTGTCCTGGGCGGAGACGATCCGGTCCGGCGGGTCGAGGTGGCTCGCCATTTTCTGACCGCCTGCCTGATGTCGGCTCCGGCCTCCTTCGTGATCGCCAAGATCATGGTTCCCGAAACGGAGCAGCCCGAGACCATTGACACCGTGCGCCTGGCAGTCGAACGCAAGACCCGCAACGCTGTTCACGCCGCCGCGACCGGCGCCTCGGATGGACTGAAGCTGGCCTTGAACGTCGGCGCCATGCTGCTGGTCTTCATAGCTTTGATCGCCATGATCGACAGGTTGTTGGGCTACGTTGGGGGATGGGGCTGGATGCAGCCACTGGTCGAATGGATCGGCCTCGATGAACTGAGCCTGGGCGGACTGCTGGGGCTGGCCTTCTACCCCATCGCGTACATCATCGGGGCCGACCCCGACGAGTGCCGCGCCTTCGGCGGGCTGCTCGGAACGGCGATGGCCACAAACGAGTTCGTCGCCTACCTGTCCCTGTCGGAACTGGTCAGCGAAGGCGTGATCAGCGACCGGACTCTCCGCCTGGCTACATACTCTCTGTGCGGCTTCGCCAATCTAAGTTCGATCGCTATCCAGATCGGAGGAGTCGGCGGCATCGCACCGGAGCGACGGGCTGATCTGGCCAGGCTGGGGCTCCGAGCGATGCTCGGCGGAGCCATGGCCTGCTGGATGACCGGCTGCATCGCCGGGGTGCTTACCTGACCCGGATCCAGCACCACCCGCGTTCACCAGGCAGGCGCCTGGTCGTCCAGCGAGCAACCACTGCCAGCGAATGGACTGCTACTGACACTCCGCGTCGGCGTACAGGGCCCGGATGTCTTCGGGCGACAGCACACTGCTGTAAATGCGCAGGTCGTCCATAAGTCCCTGGAAGTTACCTGGGTCGGGACATGGACTGTAGCGGTTCCCGATGAACAGCGGCTCCTCGCTTTGGTCGATGGTTCCCACGAGTTCGGAAATCGCCACCTCCTCGCCGTTGTAGTACAGGCGCAGGGTGGCTCCATCGTAGGACGCAGCCAGGTGATGCCACTGATTGAGGGTCAGCGAGCCGCCACTATCGTAGATGGCCTGTGCATTGGCTGGATCGTTGAGCGCGGCGCTGGCAGCATAAGGACTGCCGCAGCACACATTGTTGATCACAAGCTGGTAGTCCGCCTGCGTGAAGTCCAGCGCGCCCTTGAAGAAGATACCTGCGTTGGTGCCAATCTGCCCGGCCGGATTCACCCAGGCCGTCAAGGTCATTTCCTGTGACAGGTCCAGGCTCTCACTGTGAGAGATCTCGACCCAGGCCTGGTCGGTAATTCGCATGGCTTGGCCAACGCATCCCTGCTCGAAGGTGATGGTGCCTTGTACCCCGCACTGGTCCAGCACTGGCGTTCCGTTGTTGGCGAAAGACGAGCTGTCAGCCAGATTGCCCTCGAATTCGAGATGCAGCACCTGTCGTGCCAGACCTCCACCGTCGGGAGTGTCGTCGGCGTCAGCCGCCTCGTTGAACAGCAGGACCACTTCGTCGGAGGTGATGCTCGCGGCGGCCAGGTCGAGGTCGCCGTCCCCGTCGAGGTCGGCGGCGGCCAGGTTGCCGGTCAGGTTGACCGGCACGGCGGGTTCCGCGGGACCGACCGAGGTCCTCTCGGTGGTCCAGGACGTCCCGTCTCCCTGGTTGATCAGGAACACCAGCTCGGTTGTGGCCGGCGCCGAGGCACCCGTGCCGGTGGACGCCCGGGCGACCACTACGGACAGGTCGGTATCTCCATCGGCGTCCAGGTCGCCGGCGGCGGCAATGGCCGGCCCGACGCCGAGGCTGCCGCTCTCCAAGGCAACCACGCCGGTGGCAGAACCGAACGACGGCGCCCCCTCGTTGAACAGTAGAGTGACCAGCCCCGTGGAGGGTCGCGGCACGATCAAGTCGTGGTCGCCGTCCGCATCCAGGTCCGCGGCGATGGGTGTGCCGACTGCCTCAATCTCGTCGCCGATCTGGTATTCGACCGGGGCGGCAAAGGCGGCGCTGCCGGTGTTGATCAGTACGGAGAGGTTCACGGTTATCGATCCAGGCGACCGTGCGGCCGGCTCGCTGGTGACCACCAGGTCAAGATCGCCGTCGCCGTCCAGATCCTGGGCCAGGATGTCACGCATGGCACCGGCCAGGGTGCCAACTACTGTCTCCGTGGCGAAGGTAGCGTCGCCGTTATTCAGGGCTACCGACACCTCCCGGTCCTGCGGGAACTCGCCGGCCAGGTCAACGTCGCCGTCACCGTCGAGATCGCCGACCGTCCGCACGACTCCCGCTGGTGCGGGGCTGGGCATGACCTGGAAGACCCCGTTGCCGTCGTTCAGGAGCAGACCCGTCGCAGTCAGCAGGTCCAGGTCGCCGTCACCATCCAGATCGGCCGGTCCGGAGATGGCCTCGGTGGTGTTGGCCAGACTATCCACCGGCGTCCCGAAGCCCCCTGCCCCGTCATTCAGGAACAGGTCCAG
>JANQGB010000380.1 GCA_028277545.1 Phycisphaerae bacterium
GATCGGGGTCCAGTTTGCCGAAGATCTCGATCAACCGCTCCTTGGTTTCGACCGCCTGGGCGACTGACACGACGGTGTCCAGGTTGACCGCCTCGTCGGGCCCGACCAACGCGTCGATGCCCTGCGGCAGGTCGCCGAGCTTCTCATACGGACCGGGCGGCAGCCCTTCGTACAGGCGGACGATGGGCATGTCCGCGAAGCACTGCCGTGCCCGCCGGTAGAGTTTCTCCTCGTTGGCATCCGACGAGATGACCACCGCGTCGAACGCCGAGCGATCGGCTCGCTCCGGAACTACGACCGGCAGGCCGCGAAACTCGCGCATGCGATCTCCGCGATCGTCGATCAGCGTGACCACTTCCGGGCGCTCTATCGTCCCGACGGTGTCGAGCAGCCAGCCGGTGTGCTCGCCAGCCCCGAACAACGCAACTCGCCGGCAATCGGCCAAGCGGTTGGACCACACTTCACGGATGTAGCACGACCAGAAGTTGATCATCGTTCGCTCCCTGTGCGGTGGCGCTTCCTCCTGATTATCGGAACAACAACGAGGGGTTCTGTAATACGGCCGGCCTTACCGGCGCACAGTGCCCCGCCTGGCCTGGGCCGGACCAGCGGGCTCAGGTGGGGAGCTGATCGCCAAGGACCGCCACTTTCGGTATAAAGTCCGCCGGATTGACCAGCCAGGCCGGCGCTGGCACGATTCGCGCCCTGAAACTCAGTTCACGGGCCAGCCTGGATCACGGTTCCTGGTTGGCAGCTTGGCCACGCGAACCACGTTGTAGAGGAGGCGGAGTACCGTGCCCTATCCCGATCTGCAGTCGTTCGTCAGTGACCTCCAGCAGTGCGGCCAGTTGAAACGCGTCACTGCCGAGGTCGATCCGATACTCGAACTGAGCGAAGTGGCCGACCGGGTCAGCAAGTCTCCGGCGGCCGGCAACCCTCCGCCACCCGCGACCGACCCGGTCCACGGAACACTGGGCGGCCACGCGCTGCTCTTCGAGAATGTCAAAGGCTCGGAATTGCCCGCCGCCATCAACACCTACGGCAGCTACGAGCGGATGCGCCTGGCCCTGGGCTGCGAGGACTTTGAAGAGTTGGCCGGCCGCGTGCAGGCCATGCTCAAGCCGGAGATACCCACCACCCTGATGGACAAGTTCCGGAAGCTGCCCGAGTTGGCCAAGATGGCCAGCTTCAGCCCCAAGTCCGTCAGAAGCGGCATCTGCCAGCAGGTAGTCCGCACCGACGACGCCGACGTATTTGAACTGCCGGTGATCCAGTGCTGGCCGCATGACGCGGGGCGCTACATCACCCTGGGCGGAATGTACACCAGGTGCCCCGAGAGCGGAGTCCGCAACGTCGGCATGTATCGGGCCCAGCTACTGAGCCCCAAATCCACTGCCATGCACTGGCACATGCATCACGACGGGGCCCGCAATCACCGCAAGTACGCCCGCCGCCGAGAACCGATGCCGCTGGCCATCGTCTTTGGCGGCGAGTCCACCCTCCCGTATGCCGCTACCGCCCCCTTACCCCCCGATCTGAGCGAGTTGCTCTTTGCCGGGTTCCTGCAGGGCAAAGGTGTCGATCTGGTCCGCTGCAAGACCATCGATCTGGAAGTGCCGGCCAACGCGGAGATCGTCATCGAAGGGCTCGTCCATCCAACCGAGACGGTCTTCGAGGGACCGTTTGGCGATCACACTGGCTACTACTCGTTGGGAGATCAATACCCCCGCTTCGACATCACCGCCATCACCCACCGGCGGGATCCCATCTATCCAACCACCATCGTTGGCAAGCCGCCCCAGGAGGATTACTACCTGGGCAAGGCCACCGAACGCATCTTCCTGCCGCTATTGCAGATCCTGGTGCCCGACGTCATTGACTACAACCTGCCCATGTTCGGCGCCTTCCACAACTGCTGCTTCGTCAAGATACGCAAGGAGTACCCCATGCAGGCCCGGAAGGTGATGAGCGCCATCTGGGGCGCCGGGCAGATGATGTTCTGCAAGCTGATCATCGTTGTGGACGAGCAGGTCAACGTTCACGACGAGCAGGAGGTGCTGTTCCAGGTGGGCGCTAATTGGGACCCACGCCGGGACACCGTGGTGGTTGACGGGCCGATGGACATCCTGGACCACGCCGCTCCATATCTGGGCACGGGCAGCAAGATGGGCATCGATGCCACCCGGAAGATAGGTGGCGAAGGGGTCATCCGCGAGTGGCCGGACGAGCTGGTGATGACCGAAGAGATCCGCACTCTGGTTGCCAGACGCTGGCAGGAGTACGGTCTGTGACCTGTTGCGTTCTTGGGGCGCGGCTGGCTAATAATACCCACTTAACGGTAAGTTGCCCGGCCCCGCGCAGGCTGCTGTCACTCGCGTGCGTGCCAGTCAAGCTGTGACGGCTCCGTTTTTCACATTCGGGCGAAGACCCCAGAACCACTACATCTCGTGCCTCATGAAGCGCCTCCCACCGCTTGCGGTAGGACGGATCTCGGCTCACCGCACGGCTGTCTCAGTTGCGGAGTCTAC
>JANQGB010000395.1 GCA_028277545.1 Phycisphaerae bacterium
GGAATGATCTCCATCATGCTCTCTTCCATGGCGATTTCGATATCTTCACGCCGCCGATCTGAGTGGAGGGGACCATCAGCCACTCGGGGTGGGCCGCCACGGTGCTGTTGCCGCTGGGCGGCCAACTGGTGCAGACCCGGTAAGTGACCAGCCAGGCGTGCACCTCGATGCCTTGAGCATGAGCTTGCTGGACGAGGTAGGCCAGGGGATCTATCCCGCCGGAAATATCAGTAGCTTTAGGAACTATGTCTGAATTCCAGTAAGCGCCGTGCCCGCTGCCACTGTTGTCCTGGTAGGCCAGTACCTCGGGGATGATCACGTTGTAGTTGCCCTGGACCGCCCGGGAGACCAAGCTGTTTATCTGGCTGGTACTCTTGAAACCGGTGCTGAACGCATCGGCCCAGAAGGCGCGGAACGACGGTTCCTCCATGGCTGGGGTGTCGGCGCTGACCGGCCTGGCGGCCGCCAGCGCGATCAGCCCGATCACGCAAAGTGCGACGAGCACGAAGGAGAATCGAGTGGCACAAGGTTGCGGACGCATGACTTCCCCCTGTTGGCGACTGCGGCGGGTAAATCCAGCCCTATCCGTATATTGTAATGATAGCCGGACTCAGCGTGGGATCAAAACGCCGTTTAGTGAGGAAATCCGCAAAACCGCGCGTTGCTCCGTGACAGATAACTCTCAACCGCATCCGCTAATGCGGACTTTGCCGGGTCCGGCGGCTACGGCTGCGGACCGTCCAAGTCGGCGGACAGCGTTTCGAAGTCGCCCAGATCTACATCGCTGTCAAAATCGTAGTCAAAGACGAAACAGCCCGCCGCCAGCGCGGGCGTGGTTGCCTGTCCGGTAAAACATCCCTGGAAGGCAGCAAAGTCCAGCAGGTCGAGATTCCCGTCGTGGTTGAAATCTCCGGTGGCGTGGGTGAAGACGTAGGCCGTTCCCCAGTAGTTGTTGTTAAACGGTGTGCCGAACAGCACCTCGGCCAGTCCGTCACCATTGACGTCTGAGGCCGAGAGTGAAAAGCCGATGCGATCCTGCGGAGCGCCGACGATTCGAACGTCGGTGTCAACGTTCGCCGTGAAGCTCGGGCTGCCGAAGAAATCGCGCCCGAAGAGCACCTCCACCACGCCGTTCGTCTGCGGTCCGCCGAACCGTTCAGCCGCCGCGACATCACAGTAACCGTCGCCGTTGAAGTCACCGGCACTGACCTCGGCGCCCAGGCCCTCCTGATACTCTCCGATGAACAGAAAGTCGGCCGAATCGGTGGCGTAGTCGATGGTGTGCGTGCCGAGTTGATAAGCGGCCGAGCCGAGCATTCCGTAGACAAAGCCGTCGCCTATCTGATCCGTGAATTCGCCGGCGTCCGCACCTGGGGCGGCTGCAGCCAGGTCGGTTATGCCGTCGTTGTTGAAGTCGCCAACGGCCGCCGCTGCTCCGAGCTCATCGCTTTCGCGATCACCGATCAAGGTGATGTCAGCAGGGGTGGTGCTGAGGCTGATAAAGCTGGGCCAGGCGGCGCGGCCCCGGAAGATGTGCACCGCGCCCTCGGAGGTGAACAATCCCCTGCTGGCGTATTCATTGGGCAGGATGAGTTCCTCGATCCCGTCACCCGTCAGGTCGCCGGTAAGAACGAATGTACCCAACTCGTCGTAGGAGTCTGCGCCGTCGATACGGACCTCGTAGGTGGTCGGGCTGGAGAGGTTCAGCGTGAAGCCGCTGGGGAACGGACCGCCGGGCACCACGTAGACCCGGCCCGAGGCGCTGCCACCGCCGTCGGCCAGATGGACGCCGAGCACCATGTCGCCGTAAGGATCGTCGTTGAGGCGTCCAATTGCGGCTCCATGGGCGTCCAAACCGCCGAAGAGGTTGGCCCCACCCATGTCACCACCCTCGACGGGGCCGACGATGCGCATATCCCAGCTTCCAACTACGCTCAGGTCGCGCGTGGCAGAGTCAAAGAAGTCGGCTGAACCGAAGATCAGGTAGGCAATGCCGGCGCTCTGCAGGCCACCGAAGTCCGCGTTTGAGGCGCAAATCAGCAGATCGTCGATGTTGTCCCCGGTAACGTCGCCGGAGGCGATGGACGCGCCCAGGTTGTCATCGACCGCCGCCCCCAGGATCACCTGATCCACACCGCCGACGAACAGATCCACCGTACCGCGGCCGTTTGCCGCAGGTCCGCCGCGGATCACGGAGACCTGGCTGATGACTCCGCCGTACGACTCCGACGCGGCCACGATGACCTCGTCGTAGCCGTCACCGTCCAGATCACCCGAGGCGAGCGGTCGGCCCCAGTCGCCGTCGGCCACCGCGCCCAGGTAGATCGTCCCCGCGTCGGTCGCTGAGTACTGCACGGGCGCGGCAATCGCGGAGCAGGCTATCGGTAAGATCGCTAGCCAACAACTGATTCTGATCATCACTGTTCTTTCCCCACTTCGGTGGTTTGCGTGTATCCCGGTACATAGTACCGAATCGGGGGGGGCAGGGTCAACGCAAGCGGCGCCGCCCTGCGGGTGAAGATTCCTTTGCCAAGCGGTCAGGTCGCAGGTAGGGTGTAGCCCGATAACGGCAGTTGGCCAGCGCGGCGCGGCGCTGTCTTCGGGGATCCAATATGGGTGCTGATTACGGTATCTGGTCGTTATTGCCTCCGGCGCTGGCCATCGTGCTGGCTATCGCCACCCGGCAGGTTTTTCTCTCGCTGTTTGCCGGTATCTGGGTCGGGTACGTGGTGGTCAACGACTGGAACCCGTTGATCGGCTCGGTGGCCTCGCTGGATGCCTGCGTGGGGGTGTTCAAGAGCAGCGGCAACACCTGCGTGATTCTGTTCAGTGCCATGGTGGGCTCGTTGATCGCCCTCATACAGCGCAGCGGCGGCGTGGACGGCTTCGTTCAGTTTGCCCGCAGCACGCGTGTCGTGCGCGGCAAGCGCAGCGCCGGCGTCCTGGCCATGCTGGTGGGCATGATGGTGTTCATCGAGTCCAGCATTGTCTGCCTGGTGACGGGGGCGGTGGCCCGGCCGATTTTCGTTCGCCTGCGCATGCCGCGCGAGAAGCTGGCCTACGTGTGTGACACGGTGTCGGCACCAACCTGCATCATGATCCCACTCAACGGCTGGGGTGCGTTCATAATCGCCCAGTTGGCCGCGTCGCAACTGGTCGATGATCCGGTGCCGCTGCTGGTGCGGTCGGTGCCGCTGAACTTCTACGCTATCCTCAGCCTGCTGCTTCTGTTCCTGGTTCTGGTCACGCGTAAGGACTTCGGCCCCATGCGTAAGGCCGAACATCGGGCCGAGAGCGAAGGCAAGCTACTGCGGGACGGCGCCCAGCCCATGATCTCGGACGAGGTGCTGGCATTGCCGCCCGAGCCGGAGACGCCGCGTCGGGCGGTCAACATGATCCTGCCCATCGCGGTAATGGTGGCCATGGTGCCGGTGGGTCTGATTTACACCGGGTACCGCAGCCTGCCCGAGGAGACACCGGTCGAGTTCTGGAACATCCTCAAGGCAGCCTCCGGCAGCACGTCGGTGTTCTGGGCGGTCACCGTCGCGGTGGTGTTCAGCGGGTTGCTCTACCGCGCCCAGGGGGTGATGAAGGTCAAGGAATTCATCGACGTGGCCTTCAAGGGGGTGGCTGCCCTGGTGCCCCTGGCGGTGCTGATGGTGATGGCCTTTGCCATAGGGCATCTCTGCCGGCATGAACTGCACACGGGGACGTATGTGGCGTCGGTGGTCGGTGACGGCCTGGCTCCCTGGATGGTGGCGCCGGTGGTATTCCTGGTTTCCTGCGCGATTGCTTTCTCGACTGGGACCAGCTTTGGCACCTTTGCCATCATGCTGTCCATTGCCCTGCCTATTGCAGCGGCGGCGGACGCCAGGCTGGAACTGGTGGTTGCGGCCGTGCTTGGTGGAGGCGTCTTTGGAGACCACTGCTCACCCATTTCGGATACGACCATCGTCTCGTCGATGGCGTCGGCATCCGATCACATCGATCACGTGCGGACGCAGTTGCCCTATGCGGTTACGGCCGGGTTAGGAGCAACGATACTCTACGCGGTGGTCGGCCTGACATCGTAACACTGGGTCGCCCGACTCTGCGACCCGCCCGAAAGGTACGCTAATGCTCAACAAGATCTGGTTCTGGATGCTGTTAATCGGCATTCTGTACGGCTTCGGAAAGGCGGCCTACCGCACCGCTGTCCCAGCCGATGCCCCACAGACTACTACGGCTCCTGCCGAAGCTCCGGCAGCCTCCACCACACAGCCGCTTCGCGATATGGGGCAGGGGCTTACCGAAGCTGCTCTTGGGGCGGCCAAGTCGGCGGTGGAACTCTGCATCGTGCTCATTGGGTTGATGGCTCTGTGGCTGGGTATGCTCAACATCGCTCGGGATGCGGGGTTGGTTGACGCATTGGCCCGGGCGCTGCGACCGGTGACGCGCTGGTTGTTTCCCGACGTACCTGCAGGGCACCCGGCCGAGGGGGCGATGCTGATGAACATCTCGGCCAACGTCATGGGGTTGGGTAATGCGGCCACTCCGTTTGGGCTCAAGGCCATGCGTGAGCTGCAGACGCTCAACCCGGTCAAGGACACGGCCACCAACGCGATGGCGACTTTTTTGGCTATCAACACCAGCAGCGTGACATTGATTCCATTCACGGTCATCGGCCTGCGGGTGGCGGCGGACAGCAGCAACGCCGCCCGGCCTCTGGCGGGCATCATCTGCACCACGGCGGTCAGCACGATGGTTGCGATTGCGGCCGTTAAGTTGCTCGAGCGGCCTCGAAGGACTGGCCGGAGTAATCAGCCGGATTCTCCTGCGAACGATACCCACGCCTGAAGCGGCCTCTGAGGATAGAACCGATGGAACTCTTTCGCGACTTGATGGAGACCTTCAGCCAGTGGACCATTCCTATGGTCATGCTGGTGATCATCCTCTGGGCGTTCGTCAAGAAGGTGCCCATGTACGAATCGTTCGTCACCGGGGCCAAGGAGGGGTTCGACGTCGCGGTGATGATTATTCCTTATCTGGTGGGCATCCTTTTCGTCATCAAGGTCTTCATGGCCAGTGGTATCTTCGAGGACATTAAGATCGGTGCCGGTTGGGTGATGGCACAGGTTGGCCTGGAGGCCTACACCGAGTCGTTGGATCTGATTCCGCTGGCGCTGACCCGCCCGCTTACCGGTGGGGGGGCCCAGGGTGTGTTGGTGGACATCTTCACCAGGCACGGTCCGGACAGCTTCGTCGGCCTGTGCGCCTCGATGATGATGGGCAGCACCGAGACAACGTTCTACATCCTGACCGTGTACTTCGGCGCGGTGGGCGTCAAGAAGATCCGCCACACCATGGGCGCCTGTCTCATAGCCGACGCGGCCGGCTTGATCACGGCAGTGGTGCTGGGCTATTTGCTCTTCGGTTAGCCGGTAATTGAAGGGAATCGGACACGGTCTCGCAGCCCGCGTTCGCATTTCTGATGTTCATCGGATCAGGCGAACGCAGGCCAGTGCTGACGAGGCCGGGCATGGTCCTAGTCGAGCACCGTGGTATCTCATATGCCGGCGCTGCTTGTTCCGGGCCTAGCGCGGTGCCAAGAGACGCCTGGTTCCAGGGGGCTGAATACTTGCTGTTAGTGGCTGTTAGTGTTCGCCGACACTACCTGCCGGTGAATACCTCCTGGAGCAGAGCGAAGTCCGCCAGATCCACGTCCGTGTCGTCATCGCCGTCCATCTCGCGACAGAAGTGACCATCCGGATACTCGCCCAGCGGGCCGTTCTGGCAGAAACCGTAGTAGAGGTAGTCGGTATGGTCCACGTCACCGTCACGGTCGTAGTCGAAGGGCAGCGGGCCGGTGGCGGTTTCCAGGAAGTTGATGACCCGCAGCATGATATCCGCTCGCACAGCGGCGGATGTTATGGTCTCAAACGGGAAGCCGAAGACCACCGCGTTGTAGACCGCGCCGGTGTACTGCACGCCGGCTACGCCGCCACTACCGCCGACGTAATTCAGGCAGGCCAGAGCGTCGGACTGGGCAGTCAACACGTCCGGCGCGTACACTATGTACGGAGCGCCATTGGCGGGGTCAAAGTCGAACGGGCCCACGTCGCTGAGGATTCCGGAGCTTGCCCCCGTAACCGCGTCTGTTCCCGCGTCGTCGGTGGAGTAGCCTGTCTGAAGAGTAGATTGCAGGAAGGTCACGCCGTGGCCCTGGCCGATCAGGTCATACCCGATCTCGGCGCCGCTGACGAACAGAGCTCCGCCGTCGTTCAGGAAGTTAGTGACGCGAGTCTGTTCGCTGCTGTTGAAGGTTGAGTCTTCGACACTCTCGGCTCCCAGAATCCAGACGGCGATATCGTAGTCGCCCAGGGCCAAGCTCCCGTCGATGACGGCCTCGTTGGCACAGGTGCCGAAGCCTACGCCGGCGTCGGCCAGTGCTTCGGCATGTTGAACGACGTAGTCGTACGAGTTGGTGCGGCGCCAGATCTGACGTTCGATAGTGTTGCCGATCCACTGGGTGGGGTTCTGCTGGCGTCTCAGGCGATCGAATCCGTTGACGATCACCACCGGAGCGGTGCCCTCGCCCGGCCGGCGGACGGCCAGCACTTCCGAGGGCATGGATTCGCCGCCGTCGTTGGTGGCGGCTATGCGATAGTAGCGCGTTTGGCCAACCGGTACGCCCGAAACCGTCGTGCTCAACGTGTCGCCCAGGATGATCGGATTGCCGAAGCCGTACCCATTGCTGGACTCGTAGATGACGTAGCCGGTAGCCGGATCGCCGTAGGCGTCGCCGCTGAGCGGTA
>JANQGB010000398.1 GCA_028277545.1 Phycisphaerae bacterium
ACCAGAGAGGAACGCTACACACCATAAGAACGTCCGCGCGGACCGAAGACACCATGAGCGTGCCCCGCGAGGCAGGCGCCGCCCTTAGTGGGACCGTCAACAGCGGGGTCCGCAGCTGGGTTCGTCTGCCGGGGAGTTCTGGTTTCACAACGCAATTCTTAGAGTCTCAGCTTGACGTCGGGCGGCATGCATAGGGGTACCTGGGCGGGGCCCGGGTCACATTCCCCGAGCGACGTTAACTTGCCGTAATTTGATGATCGGACGTGACTTGCGCGTTTTGCCCTTATCGGGCGCTGGGTCCTCTCACGGGGCGTCAATCGGTTGACAGACACCTGTGGCGCGGGATACGATTGATCGCGGGCGCGTGGCGCTTACGCGGGGTGTAGGCCCTGGAAAACAGCCGAGTTGGCTCGGCGACGGGGGGGACGGAAGCGGTCCGACCTGGGCTGCTGTACCGGTCCTGAAATCTACCGAACACCGCGCGGTCCACGGTCGCCTCTTGATGGGATTCGAGGCTGTGGAACTATCCGAGGGGGACGACTCCCCCTGTCGGTCTATAACCCGTGTTTTCGATCTCGGTTGCAACCTAAAGCGAGCAGGTGAATAATGTTCAATCAGACCCGTAGCCAGAGCCGGCGTTACTCGCGTCTTCGTTCCAGCCGTTCTTTGACGCTTCTGCTCTTGGGCGCCTGGCTGGCCAGCAGTGCCATTCCCGCGCTGGCCGCCGACCGGCGGTTCCTGGTCATCCTGGCCAACCCGACCAAGACGTACGACTCCACGCCTGTACTTGCCAACCAGGCATTCATCGACGCTCAGTACTTCGATGTCGACCGGACTAACGACGTCTACTCGATGGCCGAGTGGTGGGATGAAATCAGCTACGGCGCGGTAACGGTCACCGGCCAGACTATCGGCTGGATCGAGGTCCCCTGGCCGCTCGAACCGGCTGACGCCTCGCCCGATGAGTACATCAACCTAGATTTCGACGGACTCTACCTCTACGGCGTTAGCGAGTACTATTCCGAAGACCCCATGCCTCCGCGTGAGACCTGCTCTGACGGGGCCTGCGATGGCATTCCCATCGACTACAACGGCAACTACAGCCTCGCGCCGCTCTCGCTGGGGGATCCGCTGGATTCATACCCGGTCGCCGTGCTCATCGACCCCGAGAACTGCCACTGTTGCCCCCTGGAGGGCGGGCCGTGTGAGGACTGGCAGTTTCCCAGCGAGGAGGGCGGGCCGAACGACTCCTGCACCGACGGTCTCGCGGAACCTCCGGTGGAGCCGGAGTTCAGAGAGGTAATTACCTGCGGCGAGGGCACCTGCTGCCTGCCGGATACCTGCATCGACCTTTGCACTTGGGACACCCCGACGGAGTCGTGGGATTGTACTCCCACCGGAGGCGAGGACCCGCCGCCGCCGCCGCCGATCACGCCGGCCAACTGCATCGCCATGGGCGGGCGACCCATCACCGATGACAGCGTTACCTGCGTACAGCCCTGTAACGGCTGCAGCGCCAACCATTTCGCCTTGCTTGGCGCCAGGACCAGGGGGCCGAACATCCCCCATCTACCGCTGGCCGACTTTGTCTACACGCCGGGTGAGCGATTCCGGGACCACGTAGTTAGCGACGGGCGCTACAGCGCCCTCTTCGAGCCGGTGTACGACGCGGACGGAGACGGCGACTGCGAAACCTCACTCACCTCCGGCGACTATCTCGATGTGGACGAGGGTGGGCGGGATAACCCCGAAGCGTTCGAGGACTACCTAATACGCTGGGATGCCTTCGCCTTCTTCGGACAGGGCGATTGGGTGCCGGTCAGCAAGGACTACATCTATAGCAATTATCCGCTCAACCCGGACTGGGACGTCGAAGTTGAGATCAACTGGTTCTTCCAGAACTGGGGCTACGACTGCGACCTGCGGGAACCCCTGGAGGGGGACGAGCCCGGGTGCGTCTACCTGAAGCAGGAGATGTTCCGGCTGCGGGGGCTCGGCGACTTCGAAGAAGAGGATGCCGACGGCAACCCCGATCCCAACTCGATGTTTATCCTGGATGATGACGCCATCGCGACCTGGTCCAACGTGGATGAGATGGCCTGGCGCAGTGGCAACGGGGTCTACGACCCGCCGGAGCGCTTCAACGATATCGGCAACACCAAGATGCAACACGTGCCGGCCAACGGAGACCCCTGGACCGTTACCACGCCGGAACCTGGTACGTACCCGGGCAGCCCGGTAGACACGGTCCCCTGGTACCAGGACTTCTGGCGGGTGCGTTATGGCACCGCCGCCCCGGCGTGGGCCAAGGGTGGGCCCGCTCTCAGCAACAACAGTCCGCTCATGGTGGAGTTCGATCCGGCCAACCCCAATCCCAACCTGGAGGAGGGGCAAGACCCCTTCGTCGGGGCAGGACAGCGCCGTTTCTTCGCCGACTCGGGCTCCGACGATCCCGTCCCGTCTTCGGACGCCATTCTGCCGGATGCCAACGGCTGGTATTTCGATGGCTGGGTCGAGCACGACGACCTGGCTTCGTCCAAGTACCACGCTTTCGGCGATCAACGCTTTGGCGAGGTGACCTCGCCTGGTAGCGACGACATCTGGGGTGAGGACAACGGCGGACACAACCCCAGCTCCGCCGGCGGACCGGATGACACCATCGTGGCTGCCGGTCCCCTGGCCACCAACGTCCACGGCGATCAGCGACTGGACGGCGGTAACGTAATGATGCTGGAGTGGATGAGCTGGCGAACCGACATTCCCTACCTTCATCCGGCCACTTACGAGCTTGCGGCCACTGCCTGCCCGGCGGAGTTCCGAGACTGTAACTCCAACGGCATCCCCGATGCCTGCGACATCGATTGCGACGCTCCAGGCTGCGGCCAGTTGCCGGGTTGCGGCGAGTCCGCCGACCAAGGACACCCCGGCAACGGCATTCCAGACGAGTGTGATCTTGACGATGGCGACCAGGACCTGATGTACAATATCTGCGAGTTGGACTGCTTTGGAATCTACTATAACAGCCAGTACCCGGGAGGTCGCCAGTGCTCTGAGGACCAAGAAGATCCGATGGATCCATCGACCTTCACGTGCGGTATGGAAGTGGATTGCAATGCTAACGGCGTACCGGACGTCCACGAGATCGCCAATCGCGACTGCAACTCCAACGGCGACCTGGACGACTGTGAGGACCTGTCGGCCATTCCCGAATACTGCCAGGGATTAACCCTGGCCGAGTGCGTCGACGCCTCGGGCTGGTCGTTCGGGCATGCCTGGGACAACGAAGCCTCGCTGCTGGACGGGCGCTTCGTGCATCCCTACGCGGGCAGCTTCTTCGGTCTCGGGCTGGATTACAAGGATGAGAATGGCGACCCCATCCCTGACGGGATCGGCGATGGCTACGGATTCCGCGATTACAACCTAGACGGCATCGTCGACCAGGGCGAGGTCCGCCCGATGGGCTCGGAAAACTACATCGTCGACCATATTGAAGGTACCCCCAACAACGGCTCCGAGAGCCGCTATCCGTTCAACCGGCGGCGGCTGATGGAGGACTGCATGGAGGTGATCGACCAGGGTGTGGACTTCGACCTGTTCCAGGATGTTAACTCGCTGGCAGCCTGGGGCGGCGGCGGTGCCTATCAGAGCGGCGTTTTGGAGGGCCTGGTGTCAGGTATCGTTCTGTTCCCGCCGAACGCTTTGTCGGACCACAACCTGTTCCCGTTCGCACCGAGCTATTACCCGATCCACAACGAGGACCGCACGCCGAACTCGCAGACCGCGCGTTTCGGGTTTGGCGGGCCTGGCACGTCGTTTGATTTACCGTCGGCGGCGGATTCCAGTGTACCGAATTACTACAACAGCACGTTGTGGGTGCACGATCTGCCCGCTGGTATCGACCGCGGAGCAGTGAGCGGCGGTGGCGGCTCGACGGGCGGCGGCGCCGGCGGTTCGGGAGGCGTGCGCTACCAGATTCGGTACGCGGCCCACGAGTACTTGCACACCTGGGAGCAGTACCCTGACCTGTACGACTACGCGCGCCTGGACGGCTCGCCGGCCGAGACGTCTCCGATCGGCGAATGGTGCATCATGGCCGACGGTGAACGTGACTCCGGTTATCCCGTACACCCGGTGGCGGACCTCAAGACTAGATTCTCCGGCTGGATTGAACCCGTTGAGCTCCGCACGCGCTTGACGCCTGGGGTGGAACGCGAAGTAACGCTCGCCGATGCAGAGCTCTCGAACAACGAGACTTACTACTCCTTCGTCAACCCGCTACGGCTCGGCGAGCTGTTCTACTTCTGGCGGGCGGGCTTCGCCGGGCAGTACGATATCTGGATGCCGGGCGGTGGCGTTTTGGTGTTGCACACTGACGTAGGGGCGAACCCTGAGGCGCAGCCGTCGCAGCAGCAGATCAACCCGTTTACCTGGAACATCATTCAGGCCGACGGTCTGTACAATTTGGACGCTCCGGGCACTTCTCCGAGCGCGAACTCCGGTGATGCCGGCGACCCGTTCCCCGGCACCGCAGGGACCACCGAGTGGAACCACAACACGTTCCCGGATGCTCACAGCCGCTGGCACAACAACGCCTTCAGTGGAATTGAGATCACGGACATCATCGAGACGGAGAGCGCGACGCGGGTGAAGTTCCGCTGGCTGCCCACCGAGGTCCCGTCGCTGTCGTTCACCCGGCCACCGGGCGGCGCCAGCGTGGACGGCGTTTACGACGTCGGCTTCGAATCGTACGACCAGTTCGCGGGCACGACGATTGAGTTCTACTACGACGCCGACAACGAGGGCTACAACGGCACGCAAATCCCAGGCAGCACGTGGGACAAGCAGACGGCCGAGATTCTGGAGCCCGGCTCGATAGACTGGAACGTCTCCGGACTGCCCGATGGGCGGTACTTCCTATATGCCAAGCTCAACCCCGGACCGGGCGTGGACGGTCAGACCGAACCATCGGTTTCGGACGTCCTGGCCGCGCGGGGCAACATTGGCAACGGATCGCTATCGGCGCCCGCCGTGAATCTGAATGCTTCCAAGCTCGAGTCCTGGGTCGTCACCTGTACCAACCTGGAGGGGACGACCTGGTCGGTGGTCGGATCTATCTCCGGTGACGACGCGAATGCGACCACCGGGCAACCCTACCAGACCACCAACGGTGAGGTCTCCTTCACCATCACGGCGGGCACCGTGCCCTTCACGTTCGGAGACCAGTTCACCTTCGTCACTACGGGCAAGACGGCGTACAGCTCCGGCGTGACCGTCACCGACGGAGAAGTCAGCGACGGCCCCTTCGCCAGGATCATCGCCGACCCGCTGGCTGGTGACCCACCGCTCATCGTGTCCTTCGATGCTCGCTCCACCGACCCCAATGGGGCCACCACGGTCGAGTACAGTTGGTCATTCGGCGATGGCACTCCTGACAGCACGGGTGAGCAGGTGACGCATACCTATGACAAACCAGGTACGTACTCGGCGGTCCTTACAGCGACCAACGGTGACACGGGCGCGTTTGGCACGGCCGAGGTGGAGGTGAAGGTCAATAACGGCAAGCCCACGGCCCACATTCAGTGGTCGCCGGTGGGCACCGATGCGTCGTTCCCGTACGAGGTACGTTTCTTCGGCAACGGGTCTACCGATCCGGAGGACCTGCCGCTGGAGTACCTGTGGGACTTCGGTGACGAGCAGTCGTCCACTGAAATGGACCCGGACGTACACACTTACTTCGAAGACCCGGACAACCCGGGCCCCTACTGCGTGCAGGTCAAGCTCCTGGTGACCGACTCGGCCGGTGAGACCGATCTGGACACGACGGGTGAGTTCGAGATCTGCCCGGGCAATGCCCCCGCCAACGTAAGCTTCACGGCAACGCCGGCCAGCGGGTTCATACCTCTGACCGTGACCTTCGACGCTTCGGCCACCGCGGACTCCGATAGCGGGCAGACGCTGTCCTACGCGTGGGATTTCGACGATACCCACAACAACACCGCCGTAGGCGTCACCGCCAAGCACACCTACGACAAGGAGGGCAGCTACCGCGTCAAACTGACCGTCAACGACGGGTTCTCCGACGCTGTGGCCTACCGGGACGTCCTGGCCATCAAGCCGACCGACAGCCCGATCGTTGTTATCACCACCGATCCCTCCCCGGCGACCGGCGACGTGCCGCTCACCGTCGACTTCGACGGGAGCGAGTCGTTCGATCCGCAGGACGGGACCAGTGGCCTGAGTTACAGTTGGGACTTCGGCGATCCAAACACAACCGCTGACACGGCATCCACCGTGAGCGGGTCGTACACCTACGAACAGAAGGGTGTCTACGAGGCCACCCTCACCATCGTCGACAAGGATAACAAGAGGGGCACCGCTTCGGTGCTGGTCAACGCCCTCGGCCCCAACGAGATCCCGGAGAACCGTGCTCCGAACGCGTCGTTCAGCGTCGTCGAACTGGAGGGTGTCGCCCCGTTCACGGCCAGGTTCGAGTCCACCTCCAGCGATCTGGACGGCGATGCCCTGACCCATGAGTGGCGCTTCGGCGATTCGGCCGACTCAACCGACGATGCGGTCAACACGTCCTTCACGTATCAGCAGGCCGGTACCTACACCGTGTCGCTGACCGTGACCGATCCGGAAGGCGCCAGCGATACCGCCGAGGCCACCATAACCGTTAAGGAGCGGACCAACACCGCCCCCACGGCGCGAATCGCAACCACGCCGGACGAGGTAACCGCCCCGACGCAGGTGACCTTCAACGCCAACGTCTCCACCGACAAGGAGAACGACACGCTGAGCTTCGTCTGGGAGATCAGCAGCGAAGGTGACCCGATCGAGATGGCCAACGAGATGATGAGCGGCGCTATCCTGCAGGTTCAGTTCCGCAACACGGGCACCGAGTGCGTCGGAGCCGACGTGCCCTGCCTGACGCCTGGCACGTACACCGTCGAGGTGACGGCCAACGACGGCGCCGGTGGCCAGCACACCAGCGAAGCCCGCTCCATCGTTGTGAGGGCTTCGAGCGAGACGGGCCGCACCGTACTGCCCGGAGCCGGTGAGAACGCCGGCGATGGCCCGGCCGCCAACCCCATCCCCATCACCGGCAGTTCCAATGGTGGTGGTGGCGGCGGCGGTATGTGCGGTATCGGGCTGCTGATGCCGACCCTACTCTCCGGCCTGGCGATGGCCCTGGCCATGGCCCGACGCCGGAGACTCTGATGACCGGTGGTGCCGCCCCGCGTTCTGTCGGGTAGCGGCTCAACGGTTCAGTGATCACCCCATCGGCCTCGGCGAGTTCCGGAACTCCGGGACTCACCGAGGCCGATTTTCTGCGCAGCCCGACAGATTTGCCGCTATAATCCCGCCCATGATCCGCTCAGCGGCCCGACAAATCCGCCCCGACGATGCGTCGCCCCGGCGGCGACGGCTGCCCGGCTCGCGCCCGGATGGGCACGTGGTTGCCAGGCCTGTCGACAGCCCGCGCCTCTCGCGACGTACGCTGGCCAGCCCGCTGGGCTGCTGTGCCCTGGTGTCGGCGGGCGTCCTGCTCACCTGGACGGAGGTGCTGCGCGGTGCCACCCCGCCGGCCGGCAGAACGATGTCACTGTGCTGCACCGCTCCCTGTCCCGCCGCGCCCGCTCAGGCCACACCGCCCAGCTCGGCCGCCCCGCCGCGCCCCCAGGGCACGGTTCTTCATCACGGCCACAAGCGGGCGGCGATCTCCGTCGTGCTCATACAGCAGGCCAGGCGCGTCAATCTCTCCCGATTGGGGGGGCTCCAGGGTCCGTAACCAGCCCGCACCCGTCCTAGCGGCAAGACCCGGGCTTTTCGGACCTTCGAGTTTCCTCTAACCCCCAAAGAAAGCGATATCATGTCCGTACTGGATGTTCCGGTTGGAATATACAAGTCGGTGACCGGCGTGTTCAAGAAGGTCATCGGCTCCCGAAATGAGCGACTCCTCAAGAAGCTCCGGCCGATCGCCGACGCCGTTGACGATGTCGAGCCGGAGATACGCCTGCTCAGCGACGAGCAACTGCTCGAGAGAGCCAACGCCCTGCGCGAGAATATCAGGCCGGTCATCGTCGAATTCGAGGCCCCCTACAAGCGCATGACGCGCGAACAACGCCGGCTGCGCGAGAAGGAGTACCGCGCCCAGCACCGGCGGGTGGACCGCAAGATCGCCGATCTCCATTTCACCGAAGCTGCCGCCCTGGTCCGCGAGGCGGCCCGGCGGACCCAGGACCATCGCCACTTCAATTGCCAGGTGCTCGGCGGGCGAGTGCTCTACGACGGCAGCATCGCCGAGATGAAGACCGGCGAGGGCAAGACCATCGTGTGCCATGTGGCGGCATTTCTCAAGGTGCTGCAGGGCAAGAAGGTTCACGTCATCACCGCCAACGACTACCTGGTCAAGCGTGACGCCGAGTTCGCCCACCCCGTCTTCGCCATGCTGGGCATGACGGTGGGCTACATCCAGTCGCAGATGGACCCCGGCGGGCGGGAAGGCCTGCGCCAGGCCGCCTACGCCTGCGACATCACCTACGGTACCAACAGCGAGTTCGGCTTCGACTACCTGCGCGACAACATGAAGAACAACCTGGCCGACCAGGTGCAGGGGCCGCTGGACTTCGCCATCATCGACGAGGTGGATTCGCTGCTGATCGACGAGGCCCGCACGCCGCTGATTATCTCCGGCGCCGCCAGCGACGACGTCAGCCGATATCCCCGGGCCGACCAGGTCGCCGCCGAGCTGGTCCGCGAGCAGAACAAGTGGGACCGCACGCTGTCGTCACTGGTCAGCCAGTACGATGGCGAT
>JANQGB010000519.1 GCA_028277545.1 Phycisphaerae bacterium
TGGGGCATGGTGTGCGTCGGCCGGCGTAAGCTCCCGGTCATCTCGCTGCTGGCCTTGGCCACGGTGGTCTGCCTGCTGAGCGTGGCGGCTACACCCGACAAAGGTTGGGGCGGGGCACTGTTTGTGACCCAACTCGCCATGACGCAGATCTTTCTGTCCGGCGTGGTCACCGTGCGGACGGCGCTCTGGAAACACAACTATCCCAAGGAGTACCGCGGGCGGATCACCAGCAGGTTACAGGTCATCCGGCTCATTCCGAGCATAGCGACCATGTTCTGTGCGGCCGCCGTGTTCGATCGCGACCCCTCAACCTATTGCTACATCTATCCGCTGGTGGCGCTGTGCGGCGCAGCGGGCATCATTCTGCTGCAGCGGATGCAGGTTCGCGGCGAGAAGGCGCAGATGCGACGGCTGGAGGACGAGGCCAACAACGGTCTCAGCGAGGGTCTGGCGGAGCCGTTCTCGCTGGCTGCCATCCTGTGGCCCGGCAACGTCCTCGGCGAGATGAAGCGTGTCTTGTGGGAGGATAAACGATTCGCCCGCTACTGCGGGGCACTCATGCTAATCGGCATGGGCAACCTGATGGTGGTACCGGTCATGGTCATCATCGTCACGCAGGCCCTGGACATGACCTACATGGCCAGTCTCGCCCTGCTGGAGATTGTGCCGCGCGGCGTGATGATGCTGGCCCTGTATCGGTGGGCTCCATATTTTGACCGCGTTGGAGTAGTGCGTTTTCGAGTGGCCAACGGTGCGTGCTGGCTGACCTGCCTGGTCCTGGGCACACTGGGCGCCGCCGCGGTAGTTCATTCCGACCGGCTGGGGCCCTCCTCCGCGGCCATCGCGGTTGCCCTGTTTGCCCTGTGTCACGTGTTCAAGGGGCTCGGTTTCGGCAGTGGAGCGCTGGCCTGGAACCTGGGGCATCTTCACTTCGCCCGCCCACATGAAGCCGAGGTTTACATGGGCATCCACGTAACGCTGACCGGCCTGCGCGGGCTGATAATGCCCCTGCTGGGAATCTGGCTGTGGTCCCGGACGGGCATTCTGGTTTGGGTGCTGGCCTGCGTGTTGTGTGCGGGCGGTTTGCTGGGGTATATTTCCATGGCCCGTGCCGAGAGGGCGGCCGGGCGCTAGAATACTCTGCACATCCTATGGCCTTATTGGGGACGGAGGGACTTCCATGGACGATGCCCGTATCGCTCAGAAACTGGCTGAAGAGCACAAGAAGCTGGCCGGCATAGTGGCCGATCTCCGAGCCGTGGCCGGCGAAGTCCCCGCCCAGCCGCGAGATGCATGGCTCGACAGCCTGCGCAAGTGCTTCTTCGCCTTCCGGGCCCACATGATCCGCCGTTTCGCGCTGGAGGAGGTGGCCGGCTTCATGCGGGAGGTGCTGGAACGCCGCCCCACACTATCCCGTCAGGTCGAACTCCTGCACCAGGAGCACCGTGACATCCTGGCGCTCACCGAGGAAATCCAGGAAGGTCTGACCGCGGTGGCAGCCGAGGACGCCTCCACCATCGAGGACCTGTGCATGCGAGTCAGCTTCCTGCTTTCCAATGTTGACCACCATACCGAGCATGAGAATCTGCTGGTCAGTTACGTCTTTACCCAGGATATCGGCGGCGAAGATTGAGCCGGATCGCGCTTGGCGCGATCCCCGCGCCGGGGCGCGGTTACAGTCTCAGCGCTGGCTACTGATGGCCCCGCACACCAGGTTGCCAGACACCCAGGTGGCACTGGGCTGGGTGGTACCATCCAACAGGTTGTCGCGCGGATCGGTCGGTCCCTGCGGATCGTGAGGGATGAAGGTCAGGTCGGCCTGCTTGCCCGGCGCGATCGAGCCGACGTCGGCCTCCATGCCCAGCGCTGCCGCCCCCCGGATTGTGCCCATCTCGAGCAGGACATCGGCGGACAGGTCGGGATGTTGGGATCGCAGGAAGCGCAGCTCGTCAAGAGTGGACAGTGACGGGTTCGAAGCTAGGCTGTCGGTGCCGACGCAGACGCTGACACCGCGGCTGAGCATCTGTTGAAACGGGTGGGCTTCATGGCCGAAAGCCGCGTGCGTGCGCGGACAGTAGGCGACATGGCAGCCCGCAGCCGCGATCAGGTCAATATCAGACGCTTCGACGTAGTTCACGTGGGCCAGCAGCGTCTGGCCACTGAGCAGGCCGGTCTCGACGGCGTACTCCACCGGTTTCATCCCGGGGCACGGCACTTTGCGGTCCCACGCACCGCTTCGCTTCAGGAACGCCCCGATCGCTCCCGACTGGCGCGTGGTGAAGTCGGCTTCGTCTGCGGTCTCCGCCAGGTGCATGCAGGTTCGAAGGCCCGCCCTCTTGGCCTGCTCGACGCAGGCCCGGATGCCATCCGGCTCCAGCGTGTAGGGGGAGTGCGGCGAGATTCCGACCCGCAGAAACGCCGTCTGCCAGTGGTCATTGGCCGCTGCCTGAAGGCGCTCTGCCAGGCGACCGCGCAACTTGCCGAAGGCTATCACTTCGCCGTGAGAGAGGACCCGCAGAGGACCGTCGGCCAGCACCGGACGCGTGATGTCCGGGAGCCTGGTGATGTCGCCGACGGTAGTGACACCGGAGGTCAGGGAGAGCTCTCGCCCGCGGCGGACGGCCTCGCCGACGACCGTCTCGTCGTTCCCGTCGGCCCGCAGGGCCCGGGTCAGTCTGCTGATCCAGCTCGCGAAGTCGCGGTCCGGTGGCACCCGGCCGGCAAGGTGGCTCAGCTCCAGGTGGGTGTGCGCGTTTACAAACCCGGGCAGCAGAAGCCCGTCGCCCAGATCGATAGCCTGCGGCTGCTGTAGCGACGAGTCCGAGCCGACCTCGACGATGCTGCCGCGCTCGATGCGCACCGCCCCCGGAGTGACAAGCCCCGAGTGTTCCGTCAGAACGTGGCTGGCGCGCAGAATCATGGCCTCAATGTGTCTACAGGACAGCCCCGCGGCGACCTACTGTAACGGTGGCTGCCGCGTGTGGAAATCGCTGCACAGTTGATACTGGTGGGCGATGGCCAGAATCCGGTCTTCCGAAAACGGCGCCCCCATCAATTGCAGGCCTACGGGCAGATTCCGGTCGTCGAATCCGCAGGGCACGCTCACCGCGCAGATCCCCGCCAGGTTCACCGAGATCGTGTAGATGTCCGCCAGGTACATGGCCAGCGGATCGTCAACCTTCTCGCCCAGGCGGAACGCCGTCGTCGGCGCCACCGGCGAAAGGATGGCGTCCACCTTCTTGAAGGCGGCGTCAAAATCGCTCTTAATCAGCGTGCGAACCTTGAGCGCCTTGAGGTAGTAGGCGTCGTAATACCCGGACGACAGGGCGTAGGTGCCCAGCATGATCCTCCGCTTGACCTCGGTTCCGAAGCCCTCTCCTCGTGAGGCGGCGTAGAGATCGATCACATCGTCCGGCTTCTCGGTGCGGTGTCCGTAGTGCACGCCGTCATAGCGGGCCAGGTTGCTGGACGCTTCCGCGGTGGCGACGATGTAGTAACAGGCGATGGCATACTCGGTGTGGGGCAGATGCACGTCGACTATCCGGGCGCCCTCGGAGCGGAGCAGTTCGACGGCCTCGGTGACGCGCGCCCGAACCTGGTCGTCCAGGCCCTCGCCGAAGTACTCCACCGGAAGCCCGATCTTCACGCCGTCGAGCGGGCGATCGAGCAGGGCGGGGTAGTCGGGAACTTCCCGATCCACGCTGGTCGAATCCCGTGGGTCGTGTCCGG
>JANQGB010000612.1 GCA_028277545.1 Phycisphaerae bacterium
GCCGGTGAACTGCTCGCCCGGCATCCACGCCGGCTGCTCCTTGACCAGCACCAGGTATCGGCCATCGCACGGCAGAGTCGCGCTGACCTGGTTGGGCAACGCCGAGCGGTCCATGCGGAACTGGCGGCAGGGCCGGGACGTGCAAGGCCAGCTCATCAGCACCAACGTCGCCCGCTCGTAGCCGGCGTCGTCACCATCGGCCCGGTCGAGGCTGACGGTCACGTCTTCTCCCGCGCTGCCTTCGAACGTATAGAGGTCGATATCACGCATGCCGGGCCAGCACGAGTCGCCCAGGTAGTCGCACAACGCTGCTTCCTCGCACTCGTCAGGGATGCCGTCAGAATTGGCATCCTCACTTATTCCATCAAGGATGTCGCACGTGTCCGGCGCGCCGTTCGTGTTGCAGTCGGGGCCGCTGACAGTGAAGACAGAGGCAGAGCCCGAGGCGTCTCCTTCGTCGTCGTCAAGGTACGCCCCAGCTATCAGGCTTATATCGTCCAAGGCTACCGCCGCACCGAACTTGTCGCCGGCCGCCGCTTCACTCGCCGTGAACCGGGTGACTTCTTCCACCCACGTGTCGTCATCAGGATCGGCGGGCGTGCCATTGTCATCGCGGCAGAACAAGTAGATCCAGCCCGGAACCGGCCCGTTATCGCTGTATGTTCCTATGGCGACACACCGCCCGTGGATGGCTACGGCCTGGCCAAACATGTCGCCAGGCGCAGCGTCGGAGGCCGTCAGCTTGGCTACTTCGGTCCAGGTGTCATCATCCGGGTCGTCCGGGGTGCCCAGGTCATCTCGCCGGAAGACATAGGCCGATCCCGAGCTGGAACCAGCATCATCGTCCTTGCTGGCCCCAATCACCGCGTAGTCGCCGGAGATTGAAATGCCATGCAGGTGGCCACCGAACTCATCGCCCGAAGCGGCGTCACTGGCGGTGAGCTTGGCCTGCTCCACCCACGCATCGTCGCCGGGCTCGTCTGGTGTGCCGCTATTGTCCCGGACAAACACGTATGCCGATCCCGACCTGCTGCCGGCGTCGTCATCCCACCATGACCCGACCACGGCGTGATTGCCCGAGATGGATACGGCGACGCCGAATTCGTCGCCGGCGCTCAGGTCAGCCGGGAGGAGCTTGGCCTGCTGCACCCAAGCGTCGTCAGTGGGGTCAGTCGGTGTGCCCTGGTCATCGAGACGGAAGATGTAAGCGGACCCGCTGTAAGATCCGACATCATCGTCGAGGACCGACCCCACAACCACATTCTCTCCGCTGATGGCCACCACAAAACCGAACTGGTCTCCCGGCGCCGCATCATCCGCTGTCAGCTTTGCCGCCTGTACCCAAAGATCGTCGCCCAGGTCGTCTGGCGTGCCGTTGGAGTCGCGCCTGAAGACGTAGGCGGCACCGGAAGCGCCGCCATGATCACTGTCTCCATTAGCGCCGACCGCGAAATAGTCGCCACTGATGGACACAGCGTGGCCCAGCGCGTCGCCGCAGGATGCCTCGTCTGCCACGCACTTCTGGTGCAAGACCCAGCCACTACCCTCCTGCCGATAGACGTACACCGCTCCAGAGTAACAGGCCTCGTTGTCTGGATCGGCGCCATCATCTCGGAGCGCCGCCGCGACAGCCCACGGTCCGTCGATGGACACGTCGTATCCGACGTAGTCTCCTGCTCGGGCATAGCCAGGCGCAGTCCACTTGGGATGCTCGCAGTAAGTCATTTCCGACATGGCACTGGTCGTGGCGGTCACAACAAGAGCCGCGGCGCCCAGTGTCAGGGCTGCTGTTTGCTTCACGTTCATCTCTATACGTCCTCCTCTCAAGAAACCGCTCGCTATTCACGAGGTTCTTACCCATAGGTTCTGTGTCACTCCGCCACTGACGAGGTCGGCCAGTCAGCACTCCGCTGGGACAGTGCACGGCTTATGTCACCGTCCCTCGTCAGCGACAACCTATCTTCCGCGCCGTCGGCATGCTTCGCGGGGATCGCGTTGCCGATGCGACCTGGCGGTGAAGAGTTGCCGTCATGAGGCGTCTGAGCAGCAACGGCCCGGCGCCCCACGCCAACACAAGAAGGCCTTCTGACCAAGTTCGGGCAGAGCCGGAGGTTCTTTCTCGTCTTGCTGATTTTTCGAGTCCCGATCAGAAGATGCCTCAAAGGCGTGCGAAATGGCGAGTGCGACCGACCGCCGCAGGGGTCGCCGACGCTCGGTGCACGGAATGGCGTGCATGATCAAGCGGCCGAGTGCCTCTGGCCCACACTCAGTGATGTCACTTGAGACGACCGGCGATCCAGACCTTGACTTGCCCGTTCGCGTCGCCCGAAAGCAGGAACGACCCATCGGGGCTGAAGGTGAGGGCAGATATGTGAGAAGCGTGGCCCCGTAGCGTGATCAGCTCGGCGCCCGTCTTGACATCCCAGAGCTTGATGGTGCCGTCCTCGCAGCCGGATGCCAGCCGCCGTCGATCCGGGCTAAAGGCCACGCGCCTGATGTTGTCGCTGTGTCCGCTGAGCACGTGGATGCACTCGCCGTCCGCCGCGCGCCATAGCCGAACTGTCCTGTCGAACGACCCGGTTGCCACCAGGCTGTTTCCCGGACTGAGTGCGGCGCTGACGACGTCGTCAGTATGTCCTACCAGCGTCTCTCGGGCTCTGCCGTTCTGAGTGTCCCACAACATCACAGTGTCGTCGGCCGAGGCAGTGCAGAGCAGAGCGCCGTTGGCAGAGAACGTTACATACCGTAACAAGTCCGTGTGCCCCTTTACTGGTGGACACAAGGGATTGCCGGAGGGAATGTCATGCAGTTCGACTCTGGTACGGAAGACGACTGCAAGTGCCTGAGCGTCGGGACTCAGCCGAAACCACCACGGTTGCTCGTCTTCTCGGCTGATGGCGCACCTGTGCAGGTACTTCGGTTTGGCTGTCACGTCCCAGGTACAAACGTCGCCGTGGAGATAACTGATGAGCAGACGATCCCCATTCGGGGTGAAGGCCAGATCTCCGACCTCACGCCGGTCTGGCTGGATCACCTCGATTTCCTCCAGCGTTGCGGCATCCCAGAGCTTCACTGTCCCATCTCTGTTGGCAGTCGCGAATGCACCTCCGTCCGGACTGAACTTGATTGCATTGACATCTGTGAAGGAGACACTATTGTGGCACACGAGGGTCGGGATGGTATCGGTTCGCGTGAGGTCCCAGAGTCTGACCGTCTGGTCCGCCGAGCCGGAGATCGAGAATCGTCCATCCGGGCTGAAGGCGACAGACTGAACGTAGCCCTCGTGCCCTAGCAGGCAAGCCACTTCCTCGCCGCTTGTCGCATCCAACAGCCGAATCGTGTTGTCGAGGCATCCTACCGCGACGAGTGCACCCTCGGGGTGGAAGGCGACGGCTCTGGCGGCATAATCCTCCCGTGTGAAGCGTGCCTCTCTCCTGTCGAGGTCCCACATGCCGACCAACCCACCCTTGGCGGCTACGATGACGTGCCGGCCGGCCGGGCTGAGGGCAATCTGATGCACACCGTTCTTGCGCCGCAGCCCGCACTCTATCGGACTCGCCGATGGGCAACCTGTCGAGCTATCCCAGAACCCTAGCAGCCCATCCTCTCCAGCCGTGATTATACGGTCGCCGCCTGAGGTGAAGGCCAGGCTGTTTACCGCGTAGGCGTGAGCGACTTGGGGCTCGAACAGTGTCGCCCCTGTCTCGATATCCCACACGGCCAGGTAGCCGCCTTCAGTTTCAGACGTCGCATGGCCCGCAGCCAGACGCCCGCCGTCCGGGCTGAAGCTTAGACATTGAACGGCATGCGGAAGACCACTGAAGCGGCTCAGTTCGCGGCCTGTCTGGGCATCCCTCAGCAGCACCGTGCCGCCGGCATCGCCGGATGCTATCTGCGTGCCGGCCGAGTTGACCGTCACGCACAGGACTCTGTCAGTGTGTCCAGACAGCGGCGGCAGCCGTTCCTGGCCAGTCGAGACATCCCAGACTCTTACGGTCCAGTCGTCCGACGCTGAGGCCGCCCACTGGCCGTCCGGACTGAAATCTACGCATAACACGCCTCTTGTGTGACCCCTCAGCGTATCGACGCTCTGGTCCAGGCGACCGTGCAGATATCGCCATTCCCAGTTATCACGCAGCTTTTCAGGTACTGCGTAGAGTCGAATTCGAGCTCCGACGGCGTCGTTGAGGCGCAAGGCACTGTCGGCCGCGCCAATGCTGGCCACGTAGTCCGTCCACTGGCCTTCGCGCAGCGCACCGACCGTGACCATCCGCGCGACTGACAGAACCGTGATGAATGCCAGGGCGACGCCTACCGCAATGCGATAACGCCCAACCTTCTTCTTGAGCACGTACCAGCTACTGTTACGTTTCGCATCGATGGGTTCGTTGGCCAGGTATCGCCCGATGTCGGCCGCAAGATCCCCCGCGGTCTGGTAGCGGCCGTCCTTCTCCTTGCACAGCGCCTTGAGCACAATCGTCTCGAGTTCGTCGTCGATCTTCGAGGACGCGGGACTCGTACCCCGCGCCGCTGATGGGGCGCGCGGTTCCTCCGAGGTGATCCTTCGCAACACCGCAGGCACCGGCCCCGTGATCTCATAGGGGAGCGCCCCGGTGAGAAGCTGGTAGAGGATCATGCCCAGGGAGTAGACGTCGCTGCGGCCGTCAACCTCGGAGGGCAAGGCCCGGGCTTGTTCCGGCGACATGTACGCCAATGTACCGATGACGTGCCCCTCCCTGGATAACTGACTGTGAGTAGTCTGCGAATCGCTCGCTTCAAGCTGCTTGGCCAGACCGAAATCGAGTACGCGTGGTTGACCTTCGTCGTCCACCAGTATGTTTGACGGCTTGAGGTCTCGGTGAATGACCCCGTGCTGGTGGGCATAGTCGACCGCCTCGCAGACTTTGACGAACAACTGCAAGAGCTTGACGATCGGGAGTCCGGGGGCTTGCCCTGGACTCGCGATGTCGCCTGTCTGACGGAACTGTGCTGTGGCGTGCGGATCTGGCGTGACGGACCCGACATAGTCGTCAAGTCGGACTCCCCTGACGAAGTCCATGGTGAAGTAGTAGTTGCTACTGGTGATACCGGAGTCGTGGACCGTGACAATGTTGGGGTGTCGAAGGCTGGCGGCAAGCTCCACTTCGCGCTCGAAGCGGCGCTTCGATGCCTTACCAGCAAACTGCCCGCCCAGGATCACCTTGACGGCCACCCGGCGACGTGTTGCCAACTGAACGGCCTCGTATACTACGCCCTGTCCTCCACTGTGGATCTCACGAATGAGGCGATAGCCCTCTATGGTTGGTGTCGACATGGAAGCGGGGGGTACCGGCGCGGCGTCGACCGAGGTACCGGACGCGGTTGGGCGTAGCGCAGCACGAAGCCGGTTGCCAAATGCCTGGTTGGCAGCGCACTCATCATATTGGTACCGACACCGCGCACACGTCTCGAGATGGGCGAGGACCGGCTCAGCCAGCTCTTCGTCAAACTCGCCGATAGCCAGACGCTCAAGTGTCTCTATTTCCGGGCAAAGCGACATCTCCTGCCTCCGTGACGGTGCCCGGCGAGATTCGCATCGGCCGGCGCTCCCACCAATGAGCGGATGGCTCGCCATGCCCAAGAGCCGGCCACTTTGACCTTCCGTCTCCAGCCCGGGTCAGAATGCCGTCCCTTACCAGATCTGCTCCATCTGGCGTGCCAGCTCCCGGAGGTGACTGGTGACGTGGTTCTTGGCGACGAACACGGCATTCCGCGTGATGCCGAGATAGTCCGCTACTTTCTTGGCGGGCCATTCTTCCAGGACATACAGTTCAAATACTCTGAGCGTCTGCGGCTCGAAGCTGCCGGTGGCTTCCGCCATACAAGCCCGCAGCACGGCCCGCTGCCATTCCTGCTCCCAGACTGCCTGCGCAGTGTCGGGAGCCGCCACCGAAGCCAACCAGGCGCTGGCGTCCGATCGATCGGCGAGCGGACGTTCCTGGCCGGCCGTTCGCTGGATGTCCTTGACTTTGCGATACGCGATGCCGAACAGCCAGCTACGCAATCGTCCTTTAGCGCGGTCGTAGGCACCCTGCCGGTAGCCTGTAACAAAGGCCAGCATGGCTTCCTGGCCGGCGTCCTGGGCGTCGTGTTCGGTCAGGCCCAGCTTGGCCGCGAAGGCGATGGTCATCGGCCGGTAACGATCGCTGAACCGTCGCCACGCTTCCTCGTTTTCCGGGTCGCGCAGGCCTTCAAGAAGTGTAAGGCTGGTAACGGTATCCAATTGTGTTTTCCCCGCACCGCCCGACCATGAGTGCCCAGTATAGCGTGCAGCCGGCGAGGTATCTACCCGCCGGTCCGTGCGTACCTGCGACGCACGCTGACGCTGAGGGCGGGGATTTCGGCATATGACTCGGCGCGCGAAGATCGCCCCGCCCGCCGTGTGGGCGACGGGCGGGGCGGTTGGCAGTATCCAGCATCAGGGAGCGTGACTTCGTCGGTTCGCGGCACGGCCGCCGATTGCGTTACGTGTGGACGATCCCACTACTGCTCGTTGAGCGTGGCCATAAGCGCCTCCAGGTCGCTCAGGTCCACCCGGCCGTTGCCGTCCAGGTCGAGATCGTCGCCTCCGCGGCCGGGCGTCGTTAGCCTTACGGCGCCACGCAGCAGCGTCTCGCCTGCCAACACTGATTCTGCGTCTGCCGACATCCGCGTTAAGCCGGTGCCGTCAGCGACGGTGTACTCCGCAGCGCCGGGAGCGTGATGACCTGCCCCATGATGTAGCCCCTCGAACGTCGAAGCAGCGTCGCCGCTGGCATCCATGGTCAGGCAGTAGTAGCCGGTGAACTGCTCGCCCGGCATCCACGCCGGCTGCTCCTTGACCAGCACCAGGTATCGGCCATCGCACGGCAGAGTCGCGCTGACCTGGTTGGGCAA